>JBIOHA010000075.1:0-10843 GCA_044448625.1 Chitinophagales bacterium
ATGAATCGGCGATTTGAGATTTGCGGAGGCAAAGATAAACTTTCATGTGGAGAATAGGAAGGAAATGCTAAGATTCGAAGGGTTAAGGATCTAAGATTAAAAAAATAGGATAATTTATAGCTACTTCATACTTCTTACTTCCTACTTCATACTTCTTACTTCTTACTTCTTACTTCATACTTCCTTCTCCCCTCCATCAACCCAGCCATTTCGATAGGTCTCTGTTGATCAGCTTTGAAAGTTTAATATTGTCATCCTGGTAATAATCTTTAAGATATTTTCTTTCCTCTGCGGTTATTGACGGAATATTGGTTTTTGTATAGATGATCGATTTAATTTTATTTTTCAGTTTATCGGGAAACATTTTTTTTACCAGTCCCTGCACACCTGTTTGAGTGAGCCAATAATTTAATTTTCCAAACCGTGGCATGCCGGCCTCATTATATTTTTTAGAAAGGTCGATCTGAAAATCGGGGTCTACATTTAGAAACTGAAATATGTCTTTCATTACTGCGGGTGCATCCTTCTTAAAATCATCGAACAAAATTATTTTGATCTGTGCAGCAGGAAAAGTATCAAAATATCTTTTAACCTGCTCATAGTATTTTCCCACTTCCAGATACAGATGGCTAACACCCCAGCCTTTTATTCTTTTTTCCTGGTCGGCACGAATTTCTTTCAGCAGGTCCTTTTCAGTGATCTTGCCCAATTTCAGGTTCATGAGGTATTGAGAATACAAACGCTCAACCGGATCGCGAAGCACCATTATGATCTTAGCTTCGGGCAATTTATTTTTTATTGAAGCAGGAGCAGAGGGAAGAAATAAATAAGAATTGCTCACTTCGCCAATGGCCTTTTCATTTTTCACGTCTCGAAATAATTTCTGGTAGTCATCCCAGGAGCGTACATGTGCGATATGCACTTTTTTATCCATAGGGCCTTTCAGATATTTTTCAACGTTCAAAGAAACATCCTGTTTATAGTCAACATTAAAGTGTTCGAAAAGCATGTCGGCATCGCTGAAAAAATTTGTTTCCTTAATTGGTGACATAAAAATTTCAGGATGCATTTGCAGGTATTCATGCAAAGAGGTTGTTCCTGCTTTTACAGCACCAACGATCAAAAATGTGGGAGTACGATAATTCAATTTAATTATTGTGCTGATTAATAATGTTGTAATTATAAGCCTGCCTATTGCCTAATTCCAGCCTTCAGCTTACCTCAGGTATTTCCAAAAGACAATTCTACCCATGTTTACCATATGATACATTGATCTCGAATACCATGGTTCTTTAATATGGTTCCAGCTTGCCGGAAAATCGTAATTCCATCTCCTCAGGTATGGTCCGAAAATATATTTGGCCCTTTTCTTCGCCTTATCTGTTTCATAATATTCCCAAAAAATTTTTGTCTTCTCTGCAGTTTTATTGGCGACAGGAATATCTCTAACTTTATCAACACCAATTACCTTCAAAGCGGCTGCAAAATCGTCATTTAAATTTTCAAACCTGATGATATGATCCATCCTTTTATGTTCGATAATACTCCAGCTCGCATATGGAACGCTGTATGCCCGCATAAAAAAATCTTCGAAGTTCTCTCCCTTCATGATGTTTTTATACTGCCGCACATTCCACCACCGCATAATGTACTTTCTTAAAAAACCGTGCTTCATTAACCGGGGCTGTGAATACCTGTTTTCATGATCGGTTTTAAATTTAAAATAGTTGCTTACGCATATATCCATCGGGTTACGGAGGCCACTGATCACTTTATAGTTTTTCTCAGTTTCGCTGGCATTCTTTAAGAAATCGGTGCTGTAGAGGGCATGCTTGAAAAATATTTCCTGGCCGTCGTAATTAGTTTTTAATTCTTTAGCAATAGCACTGCTCGCCGTTTGGGGCAGCTCAACAAATACATATTTATATTTATGACTAATGATCATCAGTTATTTGTTTTCCGTGGCGGGATTAAATTCAGTATTTAAAATTGCACCGTAAATTACCTTTGCCTCCTTCATGTTTCCTTTGAGGATATATCTTATACTTCTTGTTAAGAGATGAAAATATAAAAAGGGAAGTTGCGGGAGATAATATTTTTTATACAATTTAATTTTACCCCGGTACTTATAATTCAGCGCAATTACCTGCCATTTACTTTTTTTCGGGCTGTTTCCTGTTGACGCCCCTTGCTTATGGTAAACTGTGCTCTTAGTGGCAACACCAACTTTCCATCCCTTTAATTTCCCTCTTGCACTCCAATCGTTTTCTTCATTGTATAAAAAATATTCCTCACTCATAAGGCCAACATCCTGTAAAAATTCTTTGGATACAAACATCGAAGCACCAATAACATAATTGCACTCTATCTCAATATTATCAAATTGCCCTTTATCAATTTGTTGGGCACCAATGATCTTTGATTTTGCCGAATATTTATTGAACACCGCTCCTACCCCCTGCAAATTATCCGGTTTATGATACATTAATAGCTTGCTGCCCACAATTCCAACTCTCTCATTATTCCTCTTTTTATTTTCACAGTAATTTACCAATTCTGTTATTGCATCGGGTTTAATAACTGTATCGTTATTCAATAACCAAACGTAATCAAATCCGCTGTTCAATGCATAGCGCATTCCTACATTATTACCACCGGCAAAACCCAGGTTGATACGGCTCTTTATAAAAAGAAGCGGCATCACATTATCCAAAGGGCCTAACCTCAAAGTATCTGATTCACCAACAGCCGATCTGAAATACATTATAGGTTTGATTGCTGGCGGGTGGGTGAGATAAAATAATTTATTATCAGGGAATATTGAATTACTTAATTCGCCCCGGGTCCATTTAATTAAATTTTCCCAGCTTTTATCATCACTTCCATTCTCCACAATTACGATCTGATAATCCTTATAATTACTCCTCAAAATACTCTCCACACATTCTAAAGTATCCTGCCATGTTTTATAATTAACCAGAACAATACAAACTTTTGGGTTCATGGGTGATTTATTTTAACCAGTAACTGAGGTCCTTATTTAAAAGTTGAGATAATTTCTTTACATCCTCTTTAAACTGCCCGATCAAAAATTCTTTTGCCTGTTGAGGTATCTCATTCTTTTCACCCTTTTGCTTATAAAACAGTTTTACAAAAAGATTTTTTATAAACCTTGGAGACAATTTTTTCATCAATGGTCTTATACCGGTTTTATTCAGGAACCAGGTAACATTTTTATAGCGTGGGGTAAATACCTCGTTATATTTTTTTGAAATGTCGGGGACAAAACTACTGTCAACACCAATAAAATCATACAGTTCTTTGATCACTTGCTGGCCATTTTTTTTCATGTCCTCGGTAAAAATAATTTTCACCTGTTCACGGCCAAAAATATCTATATAGCGCTTCACCTGTTCATAATACAACCCGATCTCTGTATACAAATGTGCATTTCCCCAAACTTTTGGGTTATGGTTAAAGTCGTCGAGCAATGCCTTATAAAAATCAAACTCGTTGCTGTTACCCGTCCACAAATTCATCCTGTAATGCGAATAAGCTCTTTCAACAGGATTTCTTAAGCAAATAATGATCTTGCAATCTGGTATTGCTTTTTTAATTGCTTCAGCAGCTACTGTTGAAAATAAATAAGAAGTGCTGAGTTCGCCAATAGCCTTTTGATCGGTTACATTTTGAAAAAGCTTTTTATACAATTCAAAGTCGCGAATAAATGCTGCATGATATTCCTGCTTCATATCGCTTTGCACGAACTTCTCAACATCCTGTAATTTATTCTGCGCAAATTCCCGCTTAAACAAATTGACATCTATATCACCAGAGAAATAATGTGGTTCTTTTACCGGTGATACAAATACCTCGGGGTGTTGTTTCAGGTAATGGTAAATGGAAGTAGTGCCGCCTTTATTAGCGCCTACAACAATAAAAGTTGGTAGTACCCTTTTTTTATTTTCCATTTATGCCCTAAAATTCAACAATGATTCTGCAACTTCTTTCCGAAGGCAATAAACATTATTTATCTGTTCGATATTTGGGATCTTTATTGTTCCGATAATTTTATAATCACCGGTTGAAATCACCTGCACCATGTTTGGCACTGCCTCTCCTCCCGGGAATAGCCCAAGATATCTTTTTCTTGTTTCACTAACTCCACCGTAAAAAATATTTCTTTCCAAATCAAGGTCACCGCCTCTACCAAATCCTTTTGTATCCATTGTACGGAGAAAATTCCAGTTCTTGTCATATATCTTCAATTCAAAATGACCGCTGTCGAATACCCAATATTGATTATTTATTTTTCTTACACTATGCGGTGCTTTGAAATTAAGTGGATGCCTTTTCCTTTTTATAATATTTACCACGCCTCCATTTCCCTGACTCTTAATAAATTTTTGGGCAATACGCTTCATTAATTGTCGCCCCGAAGTATGATGCACAAGAATGTAAAGATCTCCCTCATATCCCTCAAAGATCAAATTGCAATGAAATTTGTCAACCACTTCAACATCTTCCTCGCTTTCACCTTCTTCAGGTGTATTGGATTTAAAATCAGAAAGATTGATCCTCTCCTCTATCCTGTTATTTACAATATCATAACTTACGATCTCATCGTGTTTTGTGTTAGATATCCAAATCTTATTTCCAATCAAAGTTATTTCGTGAATATCGGTAAGGTTTGGGATATCCAGTTTTTTGAATTTACTTCCTTTCAGATCAAGTTTAAATATTTCTGTGCTTGAAGCAAGATAGTGTGTAAATGGATCATCATCATCCCAGCACAAACTGCTCATCCCCAATTCACCCCATGAATCAAAATATTTTATCGGTTGAATATTCTGATCATGGTCGATCAACTGCATCGACCTGATATTTTCACGGCTTATTTCCCTGTCGGCTGGATTTGCATTTAAAGATCCGATAACCAGAATTCTTTTTTCAGAACTGATCAATGACATTATTTATGGCTTAAATATTATTAATATGAATTTTTTAATACCAATGCTTCGGGCACACCTTGCTTATCGAGGCTTACCTCCAATAATTTGTAAGCATATATCACCAGGATGAATATTGCTGTTGATCCTGGTTGCATAAACAGGTACCCTTTTGCCAGCGAAGATAAAAAACAAAAAATGAGAAAATATTTTGATGCGACCAGAAATGGTTCATTTTTATAGCGTCGAATAAATTTTGAGCTTCTGAATGGTATCAGGAACTGGAAATAGATCAACAAGGAACCCAGTATCCCATATGTCATGATTGATCCCAAAATTCCAATATCGCCGGGTGGCACAGTGGCAATATCGTGCACGCCTTCCGTACTTGATTCTGATCCTAATTTTCCCACCCCTATCCACCAGCCTATCTTATAGTTCTGCAGATAAATCAACAATATCCCAATTTCTTCCAAACGGGCGTCAACCGATTCTTCACCGGTGGCATTTCCGGTAATTACAACGGTGGCAAGGCTGGTATACTGAACGATGTAGTCATTTACTCTATCTGGAATAATTGCATATAATGCGCCCATAATGAAAAGAAAAGCTATTCCAATTGTTGTAAATATTCGCACTGCTCTTTGCCAGTTTACTTCAAACATATAAAACACAAAAATTGCGGCAACCACAGCAATCATTACCGAGCGGCCCTGGTGGAGAAAAAATAAATAGGCGAGGTTGATCCCCGACAGCCAAATACTTTTCCTCTCCCGTAATTTAATATAGCGGACGGTATAATACACTGATAGAAATGCAATAAAGTCGATTCCAAATTTAAAACGATAACCACCTTTGATATCACTGTAGCCAACAAACGAGTAATCGAGGTAATTTTTAGGATCGAGAAAAAGGTAACATAAAATAAAATACACCATTGTTCCCCATCCTAACCAAACCATTGAGCGGAAAAGGTCGCCCATGGTGAAAAAACGGGTTTGCAATAAATAAATCAAAACAAAAACTCCGCTTATTCCGTACCAGTGTCGCTGGGAAGATAATCCGATCATGAAATTTTGGCCTTCGCTTAATGCCGCTGCCCAACCCGCCCAAATGGGCATCACTATAATGAGCACATAATAATAGTGTATCTCATCCACCGTTTTTCGCACAAGGAAAACGTAAAATGCATAAAGAAATGTGAACGTGATAATAAATGTGTACCATAAGATCTCAAATGGCATGTAGTAGTCTACGAGGGGTGTTCTTGTGAGGATCCTCGTGGTAAATAAAATAAACACAACCAATATCATGGTCTTGCCAAAAACCGAAATTGGTTCCTTAAATATTCCTTTTTCCTCTTTTAGAATGCTCATTTTATTTTAGCCAAAGGCTTAAGTCCCTTCCGGTGATCTGTTCGGTTAATTTAATGTCGTCAATAAAATAGTGCTCAATTATTTTTCATTTTACATCATCACTTAATTTTGGAGCTGCTACTTTCTGGATGTTTTTTCTGATAAAAAATTTCCTTATTGTTTTTCGTGTTTCCCTTGAAGGTAAAATTGTTTGTAATATTTTCTTGGCAAAATTAGGCTTTCTCACCAGATCTCTCAAAACCTCGTTTTTTGCTTCCCCGGCTTCATTGCTATGAACATCTAATTGTAATTCCTGGTAAGGTACCCTTAAAAATTGCTGCACCATTGTTATTGTTTCCAAACGGTTGTCGATCAGGTCTTCTTCAAAAATGAGGAAAAGGAAATTTTCTCTTTTAAACACTTTTAAAAATTCGGTAAGTTGCTTCCCATAAAAACCACGTTCGATATAAGCAAATATTTTCGTTGTTTTGATATCCGACTTCCTGCCCGGTTCAGCTTTCAATGCATTCTCAAAGTCATTATCTTCCAGGCCTTTTTTCCTGGTCATGAGATAATGTGAATACGCCCGGTTTGCAGGATTTCGCAAAACAACAAGAATTTTAACATCAGCACCCAAAGTGTCGTATATGCGTTGAGCGGTAAATGGGAACAATAAATAATCTGGATCAAATTCGCCTGTTGCTATTTGTCCGTTCCAATTTGAAAAAAAGCTATTGTAATAAGAAATGCCTTTTTTATACAGATCATCGAATAAAAAGAATTTTGTTTCTTTTACCGGCGGGATGCAAATATGCTTATGCTGACCGAGTACATCAGACAATGTTGTTGTTCCCGCTTTTTGGGCGCCTATGCAAATGAAATTTTGTTTCAGTTCATTCATATTATGCCCTGAGCCAATCACTCAGGTCCTTGTCCACAATTTTTTGCAATTTCAAAATATCTTCACGGTACAATTCGATCAACTTTTTTCTTACCTGGGGTTCCATTTCAGTTTTTTTCAGGTTATATCGCAGTAGTTTGTCTTTTGTCCAGTTCCTCAACCTCTTTTTGGTTTCACGGCTCAATAATTTCCTGAAAAAATTTAATATCGGATTTTTCCTGGTAGTGATTATCTGTTTGAACCATTTCACCTTCATTTCCCCGCTTTGGTTCCGGCGTATCATTTCTTTTTTCTCTAATGGTTCAACATTTAAAAAATGATAAATATCTGTCAATAATTTATCAGGGTTCTTTTCCAGTGCATCATAAAATACGATCTTAACATTTTTGAAATTTTCAAGATAATCTTTTACCTGCCCAAAATAAAAACCCTTATCCGTATAAAAAAAATCAAAATGCCAGTTCTCTTTTTTCCTTAATGATTCCTGTTCAATTGCTTCTTCAAACGACAAAGGCTCACGAAGGTCGCGGCGGTTATGCATATATTGCGAATATGCCCGTTCAGCGGGGTCACGCAAAATGATCAGTATTTTTATTTCACCATAATTCGCAACCAGGTTTTTAATATTTGCAATTGTTTTTTGATGGAAATATAAATATGGTGTCGACGATTCCCCTGCTATTTTTTCAGTATGTCCTTTGAAGAGTTCAAGGTAATCTTCAGTTTCAGTTGTATACCGGTGTCGCGATTCCTTAAACTGTGGTTCATTGTCAAAAAAAGTAAAATAACATGGCTCTTTTTGCAAAGGCATAAATATGTCGGGATGGTTTCCCAGATATTCATGCAAAGAAGTAGTTCCTGCACGGGCAGTTCCAACAATTAAAAAATTTGGCCATCTGTTTTGTTCACCCATTGTTATCATCGGTGCCACCGTTGTTTATTTCGTTTACCTTATTGCCTGTTTTGTTTTTCGCCTTAAATAAATATTTCAAATCGCTGAAAGGATTATAGATGGTGTTTATTCCCAATGAAAGATATATCTGAAATGCACATCCAAAATTCAATACGGTACGCGAAATTGCAGTTGCAATAGCAGCCCCAATGATTCCATATTTCGGTATCAGAATTAAATTTAATCCCACATCAAGAATAACAGTAGCGAGCGCATAATACATCGTTACCTTTTGACGGCCGGTCATATTTAACAGCACGGTAACCGGCCCTGTTAATACGTTTGCCGCCTGTCCGAGTGTGACAATAATAAATACAGTGATCGCTTCATCAGTAGTAAACCCTTTTCCAAATGTATATAAACAATACTTTGGAAAAATGAAAAATGCCAGAAGGAAAGGAAAGCATGACCAGAAAATCAATCTTGTTGATTGCCTTACACTATTTTGCAACCGTTTGTCGTCGTTAACCCCGAATGCTTCAGCGAATTTAGGCCCGGCAATCGCATTAATTGAAATAAGGGGCATGGTGGCAAGTGAAGTGAGTCTTGTTGCAACACGATAAATTGCAACAATCGGTTCGCTGGCATACCAGGCGAGGATTAAAATATCCAACCAGGTATAAATCATAGTAAGATACTTTGCCGACATCATTGGTGCAGATACCTGAAGCAACTCGACGGTTGTAATTTTCGACTCTGACCGAATGAACGTATTTACTGCGCTCGAAACATTGGCGTTTTCCTTTTTCTTTTTTCTTATAAAAAATTCCGATCTTGCTTTATCGGGGTTTTTCAGATAAAATATCCAGAATAATTGGGCAACCAAAAAAGCAACAAATACACCGAGGCAATAAGAAAGATTTACCCAAAGCTGATCTTTAGAAAATATTCCAAATATTAGCAACAACACAATTGCTGCCACCTGGTTGATTACATGTGATATCCAATTATATTGTTTCGTTTTCTTTAAACCTTTTATACATTCCTCACTCAATCCACCCAGCACATAAAATAAAATTGAGACAGCAAATATTTGCATGTAAAATGTGTAGTTCTCGTAGTCGGGTGCATTTTCATCGAATAAATTATCGGTGAGATATGGAACAACAAAATAAGTTGCTGCCGATAATACAATTCCGAGTGGAATAATAATTTTCAATGCTGTTCTATACGTATGCACCACGAGGTCCCATCGGTTTGCAGCACCGTACTGCGCAATAAACCTCGACATTGCCATGTCAACACCAAACCTTCCGAATATTCCAACAATACTTAAAATACTCAAACCGACGGTATACACCCCCATCGCTTCCTGACCATACAACCAGGTAATGACCATGATGAGTAAATATCCCGAAAGCCTGCCAATGAGTGAAATGAAAGTCCCGGAAAAACCCTTTTTGAAAATCTCGGAAAAATCCTGATCCCTAAACTTCCTGTTGATTTTCTTTTTGAGTTTTCGGATCATAACGAATCATCTAAATCGGGATTTTGATCCTTTGAATACTGATCCTTCTTTTCTTCTTTTGAAGGTTGTACACCATTTTGCATATCTATCCTTTGCAGAAATTCGCCTGCAAATATTTCAGTAAATATTTTTGCTCCCGGTGCATTGAGGTGTGCAAGGTCAAATAAATTATTTCTATCGTTAAACATCGGGTATGCAGATGGATCCTGAAATCCTATTCTATTTTCTTCTGGTAGCTGATTAAATAAAGGAATTAAATATTCATACCTGTCGCCAAGCCGCTGCGAAAGCATGATCACAATTTTAATGTCATTCTTCTCGCAATAACTTATCAGATCGGTTAGATTTTTTTCAATCGTTTTGTTGGGATTTTTTTCTGCGGTCTTATATTTATCGAAAAGAAATTGGCAGCGTTTCGTTCTGTAATCAATCGTATCCTGTGTACGCAACTCAGAATACCGGCTTGCGAGATCGCCATCAGGATCATCTATCATTTCCTGGTCGAGTGAATAAAATCCATTCCTATCGGGGCCAAGGGTCCTGATGTCGTAATTCAATCCCGATTGCTGTTGAACCAAGGCAGGTCCCATTCCAATGAGCAATGATTTTTCGCAAAACGAAAATGCGTGCAGGCAAGGTACGCTCACTTTTTTTGTTATCCCTTTTTCTGATTCCCACGAAGCTTTCATCACGTCGAGGATATTATTTGGAGTGTACCAAAATATCATTTCCTTTTTATGCAAATTATCTGCGCCCATTTTGGTAAGCTCTGAAAGATCGATAACAACATATTTAATATTCGCTTTATCGTAACTGATCAAATTCTCCAGCATAAATACCGATTGCGGTGTTCTGTTTGCCGGAATTCCGAAATTAAACGACTTAATATTCAGTTCGGGGCGCTGTGCATTTACTATTGAATCAAATTCTGAAGGATTAATATGCCTGTAAGTGGTACTGGCACCTATAAAAAGCGTATTATACTTTTCATTATCCTCTACATATGTTTCGTACTTGGTATTTAACCTGATATTCCCCCATGAAAACGGCATCGACATTAATGCGATCTGACTTAAGATGATCGCAATTAAAACCAGCAATCCAAATTTCAGAAATAGCTTTTTCATGTTTTTAAAATTGGAAATAAATAAATGCTGAATTTGTGGTAACGGCAAACCAGGCTACAAGCACTGTAATAACTATATAAAACCCCCAACG
>JBIOHA010000076.1:0-10832 GCA_044448625.1 Chitinophagales bacterium
ACAATATATTATACAAGAGTAATAGTCCGCAACTGAAAACCGGTTCAGCCAATCTTAGGTCCACTTATTCAGATAAGCGGTTGAGTTTCCAGTTGGATCTTTTTTGCTGCTGTCCGGCTTTGGAGGCTATTTGATTGTTTTTCTGTTCAAGATAATACGAGCCGAAAAAAGCCGCAATGAGATCCTCGTCTTTATTACTCTGAATTAATTTATCCGCGTCAAAATATTTCTCAATAAATCCGGTATCAAATTTCCCGCTTAAAAAGGCTTCATGTTCCATAACAAACTTTCCAAAAGAAAGGGTTGTCGAAACGCCGGAGATTTTATACTCCTGAATTGCCCTGATCATTTTTTTGCATGCCTGTTCGCGTGTTTCGGCATGCACAATTAATTTCGCAATAAGCGGATCATAAAATATCGGAATATCCATTCCCTCTTCATAACCGTCGTCCACTCTTATTCCATGCCCCTGTGGACGCCTGTATGTTTGGAGGTTTCCGGTATCCGGTAAAAAATTATTCACCGGATCCTCAGCCGTAACCCTCAACTCAATTGCATGTCCGTTAATTTCAAGCTCCTGTTGTTCAAACCCAAGTGCAAATCCTTCAGCAATTAAAATTTGTTGCCGCACGAGGTCTATACCGGTAATGAATTCTGTAACCGGATGTTCCACCTGCAATCGTGTATTCATTTCAAGGAAATAATAATTCAGATCTTCATCTACTAAAAACTCGACTGTGCCGGCACCGGTATAGTTGCATGCAAGCGCAACTTTAACTGCACTTTCTCCCATTTTTTTTCTCATTTCCGGCGATACAACACTAGATGGTGCTTCTTCAACTAATTTCTGATGTCTTCGCTGAATGGAACATTCTCTTTCAAAAAGGTGAACAACATTTCCGTGGCGGTCGGCAAGCACCTGGATCTCAATATGTCGCGGTGAGGTGACATATTTTTCAATAAAAACTGCATCATCGCCAAATGCATTTTTAGCCTCGCTCATGGCCCTGTGCATTTGTTCTTCCAATTCTGATTCTGACTGAACCACCCGCATGCCTTTTCCACCTCCGCCGGCACTGGCTTTTATTAAAACCGGGTATCCCGCTTTCGCAGCTATTTCTTTTGCTTCTGCAAAATCCTTTATTGCCGAATCGGTACCCGGAACCATAGGGATATTAAATTTCGCAGCCGCCTGTTTCGCCGAGATCTTGCTTCCCATCATTTCGATGCTGGCAGGATCAGGGCCTATGAATATCAAACCAGCTTCCTGTACCTTCCTGGAAAAAACAGCATTCTCACTTAAAAAACCATATCCCGGATGAATGGCATCTGCTCCTGAGATCTTCGCTACTTCAAGAATTTTGTCAATAACCAAATAGCTTTTATTCGATGGTGCCGGTCCTATCAGATATGCCTCATCAGCATATCTTGTATGCATTGCATTTCTGTCGGCCTCCGAATAAACAGCCACTGTTCTTATTCCCATTTCTTTAGCGGTGCGCATAATACGAATGGCTATTTCACCCCTGTTAGCTATCAGGATCTTATTGATCTTCATTGATGCAAACCTAAATAATTAATTAAGATGAAGTGGGAAGTTAGAAGTAAGAAGTAAGTGCCTTGTGCAATGAGTATGAAGTGGGAAGTATGAAGTATGAAGTTAGAAGTATCCAGTATCTGTCAATGCCTGAAATAAGTTGACCGTTTTGAGAGTAAAAAATTAACTTTTAAAACGAATAATATGTCAACAAAACAAAAATTCACTTCGAGTACAACTGAGAGGACTCTACGCCGTTTCAGTGAAAATTTTAAGAAGCAAAAAGTGCAGGAGATTCAACTGGGCCGGAGTACGGTATTGGAAATTTCCAAACAATATGAGGTTACCACAACGAATGTTTACCGTTGGATAAGTAAATTTGGTTCTATGAAAAGTAAAAAAGAACGGGTGATCGTTGAAACTGACAGCGACACAAAAGAGCTTCTGGCATTAAAGAAAAAGATAGCTGATCTGGAACGCATCATCGGGCAAAAACAAATATTGCTGGATTTTAAGGATAAGATGATAGAGCTAGCAGAGCAGACGTATCAGGTGGACATTAAAAAAAAATTCTCAACCAAACAATCAGGTACTACCACCGATACAGACACCAATACTCCTTCAGTTTAAATCAATTATACGGGGTCTTAAATATTACCAAACAGGCTGTGCATTGTATGCTAAAACGTTTCCATAAAAAGAAAGAAGAAGAATATCAGCTTTTATCACTGGTGTATGATATACGGAAGGATCATCCCACGATGTGCGTGAGGGATATGTATTATCAATTGATGCCCGAACATATGGGACGTGATGCTTTTGAGCGACTTTGCCGGGACTGGGATCTGATGAGCCAAACGCAGAAGAATGGCCGCAGAACAACCGATAGCAGGGGTGTTGAGCGGTTTGAGAATCTTATTGAAAACATAGATTTAACGCATATTGACCAGGTGTGGCAAAGTGATATCACCTATTATGAAATAAAAGGTAAATTTTATTATCTGACATTTATTATGGATGCCTTTTCACGAAGAATATTGGGATATCATGCATCAAAAAGATTATACACCGAAGACACAACGTTGCCCGCATTGCACCAAGCCATAGCAATAAGAAAAAATAAAAAATTATCAGGAGTAATCTTTCATTCTGATGGTGGAGGACAATATTATGATGCTGCATTTTTAGAACTGACTGCATATCATAAAATGAGAAACAGTATGTGTGAATTTGCCTGGCAGAATGGTAAGGCGGAGAGAATAAATGGTGTGATAAAAAATAATTATCTGAGGCACAGAAAAATTAATAATTATGAAGACCTGGTAAAAGAACTTGACCGCTCGGTACAACTCTACAACAGAAAAAAGCCGCATATAGCGTTACAAAGAAAATCACCTGTCACCTTTGAAAATGAATTGATAACTTTACAACAGCAACCGAAGCCGATGATGAAAAAGTCATTAGACGCAATGATCAGATTTTAGGGGCATCGAGCCCCAAAAAATCTGAGCAACCTCAGCCTCTGAATCAAAATGTATTACCGCATTGAAAACAAATTAAAGAGATATAAAACGGTCAACCGTATTTAGGCATCAACAGGTAGTATCCAGCATCCAGCATCCAGCATCAAGTATCCTCACTCTTCCTTCAAAAAATACAGCTTATTATTCTCGACCAGATAAAGCATGGGAGCAATCATTATTTGTGGATATTGAATACGCAGTCTTTTCACCTCGCTTAAAATAAAATCTGCTTCATTTACAATTTCATGCTTGGGTGCGTAGTGATCAAAGTGCTCGATCGCTTTTTCCCTGTCCCATCCTGCGTTTTTAACAAGGCCATCGATGAATTCTTGTTTTCTTCCCAATAGATTCACCATTCCACAATGATTATGTCCGATCAATGCGATATGCTTTACGCCACCGACAGCAATAGCAAATGAAACACGAAATTCGCTGTAGCGCATGTTTGCACCACCGGTCCTGAGAATAAATGAGAAATTATCGGGAATATTGAGATGCTTCCTGTTGTCCATGCACATACCCACCAAAAGTTTCGCTCTTTCATATATATCAAAGTTTCTCCCGAGATTATGATATTCCAAAAGCAAACCGATTGGCGTATCCCGGTATTGCGGAAGTATATCATCAATTTTTTCTACCGGTATTAGTCTGTCCATTTCTTTTGCATTCAAATCTGTTGCAATATTAATATATGTTCATTGGAAATGAGGTCTGTTCAAGTTTTTCGTCAATACGTCAATTCTCCGGAAAAGAAAACAATGGAAATATTTATGATTTTGTCAGAGGAGACTCCCGCAGATTTTGCAGATTTTCGGAGATTAATACTTTCATCTTTTTTTTCGTGTCAATTCTTGAAATCCTTTTCAATCCAAATCCATGTCAATCCGTGAAATCCGTGGCAAACAAATCCCTGGCAACACAATTTGTTTCATCAAATTAATCGTTTAAATTTTTTACCATCCACAAGGTGCATGCATAATGCCCTGAATTTCCCAAAGCATGATCTATTTTTTTAAATCCCGAGCGCTCGTACATCGACACTGCTCTTTCAAGCTCAGGAAAACTTTCGAGGTAAATAGTTTTATAATTCATTTCTATTGCATCGTTGATACTTCTTTCCATGAGCATTTTTCCAATTCCCTTTCCCCTTGCTTCTGCTGTTATATAAAATTTTACAAGTTCAACATAACCCTCCGGTAAACCGGTGGTGGGAAAAATACCGCAACCGCCCAGCAGGTTCCCATTTTCTTCAGCAATCCAGTACCGCGAATCCGCTTGTTGAAATAATTCATAAAGATGATCGGTACTAGGATCGGTATAAACCGTACCAGCCATATCAATTTTAAACTCGCGAAAAACATTCCTGATCAATTCCGCTATTGCTGCATTGTCGCGTTTTTCTATTTGCCTGAATTTGATGGCCATGATCTTTAACGAATATTCTTATTTGCTCTCCTCCGATTCAACTAATTTTTTTATCTCAATTAAGATCGGATCCCATCCATCACCGTTATTTGATGCTTCAGCAAATCTTTTTTCTCCTTCCGCTGCATTTTCAAATCCATCCTGTGTAACTGTTAAAATAGTTTGTCCGTTTTCTTCTGATAATGTATAAGTAACATTCAAATAATTTTGAGGAATATCCGGATAGGTAGCATTGGGATCAAACACTGAATATTTTAAAAGTTGGTTGGGTTTAATTTCAAGAACAAAACCTTTTACAAAGATCATATCGTTTCCTTCGTAATTTCCTTTCCAGTCGAGGGCATCGCCAATTTTCCATTCAGAAACGGTTTCGCATCCAAACATATACACTTTTGTTTTTTCGGGATTGACAAGCGCATCCCAAACCTTTGTTGCGGGCGCATTGATGGAGATCGTGTTTTTAACTATCATATTTTTTCCCATAATAATTTATCATAAAAAAATCCCGGTCAGCATATAACCAGGATTTATTATCAAACAAATTTAAAACTTTAGCAATTACAAAACACCTTCATCATATGCTTTTTCACCATGGATAGAATCATCAAGCCCGAGGTCCTCTGCAGATTCTGTAACTTTCACAGGGGTCATTTTATTAATGATGAACAGCATAACATAAGTAAAAATAAATGCATAAATGCATGCGCCAATTACCGCAACTGTTTGCCGGATAAAAAATTGGCTGCCACCATCTAATAACCCATCAGCACCTGCAGCATTAACTGCTTTAGAAGCAAATACACCCAGCAGAATTACACCTAAGCATCCTCCGATACCGTGCACTCCCCAAACATCCAGTGCATCGTCCCAACCCATTTTATTTTTTAAGTGGACAGCGAGATAGCAAATTCCGCCGGCCGCAATTCCAATTAAGCAGGCTGATGGCAGAGAAACAAATCCTGCCGCCGGTGTTATTGTTGCCAAGCCGGCAACTGCACCTGTTAGCAATCCAACAAATTTTGGTTTTTTCACCAGGCTCCATTCAATAACCAGCCAGGTAATTGCTGCAAATGATGCGGCAACATCTGTATTTAAAAATGCCAATCCTGTTATTGCATTTACATCCAATGCACTGCCCGCATTAAATCCGTACCAGCCAAACCATAATAATCCTGTACCTATTGCAATCAAAGGAATGCTGTTTGGCGGTGATGCTTTATCTCTTCTTTTTCCAACATAAATTACTGATGCCAGTGCTGCAAAACCAGCAGTTGCATGAACAACAATTCCTCCTGCAAAATCCAATACGCCCCATTGTGCTAATAATCCGCCGCCCCAAACCATATGTGCAAATGGATAATATACCAGCAGTTGCCAGAACACCAGAAATATTAAATATGATTTAAATGTTACACGGTTTACAAAGGCACCGGTAATTAATGCCGGGGTGATAATTGCAAACATCATCTGATATGCCATAAAAACAAATTCCGGTAAATTATTATTTCCGGGAAAAGGTGAGTTCAGATCAACTCCGTGCATAAATGCTTTGTTCAGATCACCGATAAATCCGCCCATTTCATCTCCGCTGAAACATAAAGAATAGCCGCAGATAAACCACATGATAGTGGTAATTCCCATTGAAACAAAACTCTGGATCATGATCCCGAGAATATTTCTTTTTCCGGCAAGTCCGCCATAAAAAAATGCTAATCCTGGTGTCATTAGCATAACAAGGCTTGTGGCTAAAAGCATAAAGCCCGTGGTACCTGAGTCAAACATGATTTTTAAATTTAGGTTAGTGTGTTTGTTAACTATTTCGAATTCTTAAAAAGAAATTCCAAGGTTGACCGCGAATTCCATACGGGAAGAAGTATTTTCACCATCCCAGTAAAAAATTTCCTGTGCTTCATCAGCCTGCAACTGCCGCCCTTCCAAACGAACATAAGAATTTTCGGTTGGTTTATATTCAACACCTAATGTAGCTCCCCATAATATTACTCCGGTATGCCTGTTTTCTGTGTCAACAATAATTCCCGTCATAAACCCTTCCGTGTCATTAATATATTCACCTCTTGCATAAATGGCGAATGGAGTGGTTGCCTGGTATTTTAAAGCAGCAAGTGCGCTATACATGGTTGCAGCTTTATCAGGTTCGTGAGAATTCGAATTTTGCTGGGCACAATAATCAACCCCAATTTGCATTTTTAATTTTTTTACCTGGTAATTAAAAAAGAGGTTGTTGTGAAACCTGATATGTGAAATTGAATCTCCGCTTGGGGTATCATCACCAATATAATTTGAGTAGCCGATGTTTCCTTTGTCCTTTAATGCATAAGTAATGAGCATGGCGAGCGACTTCTTTTTATTATTGTCTTCGTAAAGGTTATAACCATTTAATCCATAAATATTAATTGCCAGTTTATCGTTAGGATTATAATTTAAACGCACGCCGCTTTCAAAATAGGGTTCATAAAAAGTGGGGACAGAGATGGAGCTTGCAATATTTTCTTTTGGCAATAATCCTTCAGTACCAAAATGTGTGCGGAAAAATCCTGCATCGAGCCATAATGTTTTACAAAGTCGCACCCCTGCATGTGCTTCCATAATATTATTGAAAGTTCCTGACCATGAACAGCGGGGGATATCACCAAAATGCAGCGTTACAATTCCTCTAATTTTTTCGGCGTCGTATTGCGCAGTTATAAGTGCCGAATTCAATCCGAACTGATTGCTTCTGGGCGAAACGGAAGGGAATTTCTGATAATCTGCATCACCAAGAGAATCGGTGTAAAACGCATAGTAAGCATCAACGTAACCACTCAATTGGATGGTTGCACGCTCAGTTGAATCAGCAGGCTGGGAATAAGTTGAATCAACAAATACAATTGCGATCAACGAAATTGAAAGTAGTAATTTCTTTGAAAACATAGACGGAGGTTTGGGTTTCTTAACAAACCTAACAAGAATTGTTAGAAATCCAAATAATTAGCATGCCGCAATTTCAACACCTGTAAAATACAAGACACATTTTAAACCTGTTGCACATGAACCTATGCTTCTTTATCTTCACCACATGAAAAATCTGTTGTTGCTTTTTAGCGTCTTGTTTCTTTTCTCATGTGAAAAGGAATTCATTCCCAATGACGAACACGATGGTATTGATGAAACCATGCTGGACATGACAACGATCAGCACAAAACCGGCAAACCAGTTTAATTTTTTCTTCACACGTTATGGTAACGGCTGGACAGGTGGCGATGCAACGTATTCAATTAAATTGCCCGACGGCAGAAATTTATGGACGTTTGGCGACACGTTCATGGATACCGTTTATGCCGACAGGAGCCGCCCTTCATCACCGCTGATCAGAAATTCTTTTGTTATTCAGGACGGACTTGCCTTCGACGATTTTCATACAATGATAATCGGCGATCCGGATGCCCCTGAGGCAATTGTGAATACCCCAGATCCGGAAGATCATTGGTATTGGCCCGGAGATGCAACAGCTGTGGATGATATTTTATATATGTACATGATGTATTTCCATAGCACAGGCGGAGGTGGAGGTTTCGGCTTTGCTTATGAAAGAACTGATCTTGTAAAATTCTCATTACCCAATATTACAGAGATCAGCAGAGAAACAGTTTGGGATGAAGATCCGGATAATTTATTTGGAGCAGCAGTTATGGAAGATGGCGGCTTTTTATATATCTATGGATCGGAAAGCACCGCATTTTTAAAATATTGTCACGTTGCCCGTGTCCCTTTAACTAATGTTGATTCCGACTGGGAATTTTTTAATGCTTTAACTGGATTGTGGCAATCAACATATCCCGGTGTGAATGGACGGTTGAAAAAAAACCCTTCAGGAAATGTCGATGTCAGTGCGCAATTTTCTGTTTTTTATGAAGCAGGAAAATATCGATTGGTAACACAGGAAGGTTTGCTTGGTCATAATATTTATACATACGAAGCAACAACACCAACCGGGCCCTGGGGTGGCAGAAAAAAAATATATACAACAAATGAGGGAGCTGATGTGTGGACCTATAATGCATTTATGCATAACGATATTAAAAATGCAGCCGGTTATATGCTGATGAGTTATAATTTGAATGCAATGGATTTTGCAGACCTGTTTTCTGATGCAGATACGTACAGGCCGAAGTTTGTTTGGGTGAAGTATAATTAGAGCCAGGAACCAAGAACCAGTACGCAGGACCCTGTGGGGAACCAGGGATGAAGGTTATTTAACATTGACCTGGATTATTTAAGATTGAACAAAATTTAATTGACCATTCAATAAATGAGTGATGAGTAATGAGTGATGAGTTTGATACTCCTGAGGGATTCAATTCCTCACTCCTCACTCCTCATTCCTCACTCCTCATTTCTCTCTTATGCAACTAACTACAATACTCGCCATCATGAACACCACCGTTTTCCTCGCCGGTGGAATATTTGCCGGTGTGCAATTGCGTTTAATGACAAAACAAAAGGAACGTGATTCGGCAATTCAATTATTGCATTCATTTCAAACACCATTATTTTTAGAGGGAGTTGATATTGTATTTAAATTACCTGAAGGATTGTCAAAAAAAGAAGTGGAAACGGTGTTAGGAGAAAAAATGATCTGCATCCTTGTTTTATTCGGAACATTTGAAAGTCTGGCCATTTTAATTGTTAGAAAAGAACTGGATATTAAATTGGTGGAAGATTTTTTTAGCGGGGTAATATTGCTTTCATGGAAAAAATTCAAAAATTATATTTTCGAAATGCGGGAAGTTGGCCACCGTGATACTTATTATGAATGGGTGCAATGGCTGAGTGAACAACTCGAAAAACGCGAAGCAAAAGTTCCATCGGTGCCGGCGTACGAGATGTGGAAAGAGTGGGAGGGTTAAAAAGGATTGAGCAAAATTGAGCAAGATTATGTAAAATTGAGCAAGATTTGAATTCCGCAATTCCGCAATTTTAAAATTTTAAATCTCTTCTAATTACGAGTGACGAATACGAATTACGAGTGACGAGCAATAGCTATCAGTGTATACACAATGCCCACTCATTATTCATTACTCATTATTCATTAATTTCGCCTTTTAATGGAAAACTTCGAGAAAGTTCCGGCTGTTATCCTGCTTGAGGACGGAACTGCTTTTCACGGCTACAGCGCCGGCAAAATTGGAACTACCACCGGTGAGATCTGCTTCAATACCGGGATGACCGGCTACCAGGAAATTTTTACGGATCCAAGTTATTTTGGGCAGGTATTAGTTGCAACAAATGCCCATATCGGCAATTATGGAACAATGAATGAGGAAGTGGAGAGTAACTCGATCAAGATCGCGGGGCTCGCTGTTAAGAATTTCACCAACCAGTTTTCAAGGCGTAAAACAGAGAGTTCAATACAGGATTTTTTGCTTGATGAAAGTCTGGTTGCGATTTCTGATGTCGACACCCGGGCAATAGTAAGGCATATCCGCAGCAAAGGTGCTATGAACTGCATCATTAGCAGCGAAACAACAGATATTAATGAACTGGGAAAAAAATTAAAGGGAGTTCCGGATATGAACGGGCTCGAACTGGCTAGCAAGGTCTCCACAGAAAAACCATATTTTATCGGCAATCCCGATGCGGAAAAAAAAGTGATCGTGTATGATTATGGAGTGAAGAAAAGTATTTTAGAAAATATTGCGATCAGGGGTGCTTATTTAAAAGTGGTTCCTGCAAAAACAAATTATAACGATACGATCGATTTTAATGCCGACGGATATTTTATTTCCAACGGCCCCGGCGATCCGGCAAGTATGAATTACGCTGTTGACAATCTGAAACAAATATTAAATAATGATAAAGTGATTTTTGGAATTTGTTTGGGACAGCAATTGCTCGCTCTAGCCAACGGCGTTTCGACATATAAAATGCATCATGGTCATCGCGGTTGCAACCATCCTGTAAAAAACCTCGAAACAGGTTTATGCGAGATCACAACACAAAATCATGGATTTAGTGTGAAGGAAGATGAAGTTGATAAAACAAAAAACATGATGCGTACCCATGTTAATTTAAATGACAACACCATCGAAGGATTCAGATTAACAGATAAAAAAGCATTCAGTGTTCAATATCATCCCGAAGCAACCCCGGGCCCGCATGATGCGAGATATTTGTTTGATCAATTTTTTAAATATATGAGTAATGAGTGATCAGTAATGAGTACCGGCTGGCAACAAATAATAATGAAAGAAATAATTTGTGCCTTGGTGCCTTGGTGGCGAAAGAGGAATGGGGAATAATGAATAACTAGTTTTAACTGTGACCCAAAATTTTGTTCAATTTTAAAT
>JBIOHA010000077.1:0-10649 GCA_044448625.1 Chitinophagales bacterium
ATATTGTGAAGATGCATGGTGGTGAGATGAATGTTGAGTCGAAGGAAAATGAATTCACCTTATTCACGATCGTGTTACCGATTTAGTATAGTGCGAAGAATTAAATAAATTTACAAACCCAAAATTATCACACATAAAACCACTATTATGAAATTACTGATAGTTGACGACGAAAGGGATATCGAGCAATTGTATAAGCTGAGTTTCAGAAAAGAAATAAAAGAAGGCAACCTTCAATTATTATTTGCTTTTTCCGGACAGGAAGCCATTGAGGTAATGAGCACGCTTCAGCCAATGGATATCGTTTTGTTATTGTCGGATATTAATATGCCGGGCATGACGGGCTTTGATCTTTTGGAGATCACAAAAAAGGAATACCCTTACCTCAAAATATTTATGGTGAGTGCTTATGGCGATATGGAAAATTTGTCGAAGGCCACCAGGCTTGGCGCCGATGATTTTGTTACCAAACCGGTTGATTTTAATCTCCTGCGTGATAAAATATTTCAGATCTCATCCTGATCATGGGTTAAATTAAAGGTCCCGCTTTTTGATCACCCACCAGTTGATCGCGAAAAATAGGATCATATACCCAGTGCCCACCAATAACGATAATGCTGTCGGCATGTCCTGCGTTGGTTCTTCCCCGTGACTGAGAATATGATTTCCGGGTGCAGGAACAAGTTTTAGGAAATACGTTGCAACAGGTAAATAATCACCCGATCCTTTGGGTAATAACGACTCACGCAAAATCACATCAACCGGAAATAAGAATATCAGGAAAATGATAATGGCAAGCGCTGATCTTTTAAAAATATTTGCCATTAGCAGACTGAGGCTCATCACGCCCAGCGACTGAATAAAATAGGCAAACAGGAATTCAATATGGTCGCTGAAACCGCTGCCTCCCGGAATGGTACCATTTATTGTTCCGGCAATTAATCCGCTTATCAAAATAAAAACTGTAAGCAGGATAGCTAAAAATAAAATGAGATACATTTTAGCCAGCACTACCTCGGTGCGTGTAAGCCCATCAATTACATTTTGTCTTAATGTTCGATAGGTGATCTCATTGCAGGTAATAAAAATTATAATAATGCCGAGAATAATATTAAAGTAATTTGCGCATAAGGTATAGTAGTTCCAGATATTAGGAAACTGGAGCACCTGTTCCTGCGGAGCACCCAGGCCGCCAAAAAAATTATCAGCAGCAAGTAATATTCCCACCAATAAAAAAAGGTAAATAGCAAACAATACTTTAAATGTCCGGTAAGGAATTAATTTTAATAACTCTATTTTTAATAATCGCATCATAATTATTCTGCCGTTAATTCTAAGAATTGTTCTTCCAAACGTTTTTTACGTGCCTGCAGGTGATATACATGAATATTTTGTTCATGTAAATATTTGTTTAATGCTGCAGCGGAAAACGTTGGTTCCACATTTAATAAAACAATATTGTTTTCTCTTTCCAGTTTGTTAATTCCCTGGAAATTATTTAACGATGAAATTAATTTTTCAATTTCTTCTGCAGCAACTTCCAGTTGATCTTCCCCTTTAATTAATTCGGCAACCGTGCCCTCAACCAATAAATTTCCTTTTTTAATTACGCTTACATGCGTGCACACCTTTTCTACTTCGTCGAGTATATGGCTGGCCAGTAAAATTGTTCTGCCGCCTGCTGCCTGGCTATTAATGAAATCGCGAACCTCAGCAATCCCTTGCGGATCAAGTCCGTTTGTTGGTTCATCGAGCACGAGCACTTCAGGATCACCGAGCAGGGCAGAAGCCAGAGCAAGACGTTGACGCATACCCAGGGAATATGTTTTGGCGGCGCTTTTTTTTCTGTCGAGTAAATTCACTGAAGCCAGTGTTTCGTCGATCCGTTTTTCGCTTACGCCTTTAATTTTTGCAACAACTTTCAGGTTTTCCTCTCCGCTCAAATAAGGATAAAAATTTGGCTGTTCAAGCAGGGCACCGATCTTTTTCCTGTTTTCATCTTTATCGCCATTGCCAAACCACGAATAGTTTCCATCAGAAGGATGAATAATTCCGAGTATCATTCCGAGCGTGGTGGTTTTGCCGCTTCCATTCGGGCCAAGGATTCCATAAACGGCACCTTTTTTTATATTCAGGTCGAGACCATTTACTGCTTTAATGGGCCCGTAATGTTTTTTCAACTGGGTTGTGGATAATATTACGTCCAATTCTATGAGTTTGAGGTAAAAATAAATATAATTTTGAAAGAACGCTTTTATTGATCATTAAATACATTTTTAAAAAATAGTTTGATCAGGTTAAAAAAATATTTTCAGAATAAATTGATCGAAGCCGGTTGTGATGAAGCCGGAAGAGGATGTTTGGCCGGACCTGTGGTTGCTGCATCGGTGATTCTGCCAAAAAAATTCTACCATCCCGACCTCAATGATTCAAAACAATTAACAGAAGAACAGCGTGACACGCTCGCACCAATAATAATGCAGGAAGCCATTTGCTGGAAGATAGGAATTTGCGATAACGATGAAATTGATGCCATAAATATTTTGAGGGCATCATTCAAGGCAATGCATAAAGCTTTGAATGAAATGGAAAAAGAACCTGAATTATTATTGATCGACGGCCATATGTTTTATAAATACAAAAACATTCCGCATAAATGTATTATTAAAGGTGATGGAAAATATATGAGCATTGCCGCAGCATCTGTTCTGGCAAAAACTTACCGCGATCAGTTAATGAAAGATCTGCACAACGAATTTCCGCATTATAACTGGCAACAGAATAAAGGTTATCCCACACGGGAGCACCGGCGTGCATTAATGGAATTCGGCGAGACAAAATATCATAGAAAAACTTTCAGATTGCTGCCGGAGAACCAGCTAGAACTTTTTGAGGTAACAAATAATATTTAGTAATTTGGTGAAAATCTTACGCCATGAAAACGGCAGCATTACTCTTTCCCCTTTTTTCATTTCAATATTTGGGTGCACAAATTACTTTTCAATATGGTATTGAGCTGGGAGCAAATACAAATGCGTTGCCCTATAAACATACTTTTGAATATGCATTTGGGACGTATGAGGAAGCCATTGTCGCACCCATTATATCGCCATTGATCGGTGGTTTTTGTCAATTGAAGATGGGAAAACATTTTTCCGTTAACAGTTCGCTTAATTATACCTTTTCAGGTCACACAAAAAGCAATAAGATCTGGTTTGAAGGTTCAATGGAGAGCCATCCAATTTCCTATAGTTCCAGGTCAGGTGTTTTTACAAAAATAAATGCGCCTTTCATGTTGGGTTATCATTTTAAATTATGGCATACAGAATTTCAGATCAGGGGAGGCTGTAATTTCAATTATTTTATTTCAGCCAGGAATTTTGAATCATACTTTTACTATGAAGCAAATGATATATCTTCTTCAGCAACTAATCCTTTTGATATTGATGATTATAACAATCCTGCTGAACGCTGGAGCAAACAGGCAATAGTTTCTGCTGGGGCAGACTTGAATGATAGAATGAATATTTCAATTTCTGCTGCTAAGGGCTGGGATATTTTATATTTCGATGTATACTGGCATGACCAATGGGATTACTGGAGTAATCCACAATCATTTGATAACATGGATTACTCGCTTACGTTAAAATATGATCTGAAGCATTAATTTATTTTTCAAGAATTGCATCCACCTCAATCTCAATTAAATATTCCGGAGATATCAATTTTGATATTTCCACCATGGTGGAGCAGGGTTTTATTTTGGAAAAAAATTCACCGTGGGCTTTTCCATATTCCTCCCATCGTGAAATGTCAGTCACAAACATTCTTGTTCGCACCACATCGCTTAATTCAGCTCCGCATAGTTGCAATACTTTTTCAATTTTCTGCAGTATGTATTTTGTTTGTTCGTAAGCTGAATTGCCCCCAATAAGATTATTGTTTTCGTCAACCGCCACCGTACCTGTTATAAATACCTGGTTGCCGACCGCAACAGCACGTGAATAGCCGACAATATTTTCCCATTTAGCACCGGAGGAGATGTTTTTTCGCATAGAACATTGATTAAATTAATTTATATGATTCGAAATTTAATTATCACGAAACACATATAACTCAGAACCCAGAACCCAGAACCCAGAACTCAGAACCCAGAACTCAGAACCCAGAACTCAGAACCCAGAACTCAGAACTCAGAACCCAGAACTCAGAACCCAGAACGTTTCATCTTCTCCCAAATCTCCACCATATTTTTCGCGGCTACCAGTTCCTTCATTTTTTTTCTTGCTTCATCGGCCGGCGAACCGAAATATGTTTTTCCTTTTTCCAGTTTGCTGCCGACTCCGCTTTGTGCTAGTACAACCACATCATCTTCAATAACAAGATCTTTGCTTACACCAACCTGTCCCCAAAGAATTACGTTGTTGCCGATAATTGTTTTTCCGCCAATCATTACGCCACCGGCAAACAAACACATTTTTCCAACAACAACGCCATGGCCGATATGAATATGATCATCCATTTTTGTTCCTTCACCAATAATGGTATCACCGCTTACGCCGCGATCAATTGTAACGCAAGCACCGATCTCTACATCATTTTCAATTACCGTCCTTCCGCAACTGATTAATTTATCAAAATGCGTCTTCCTGTTTTTAAAATAAAATGCGTCGGCGCCTATTACGGTGTTTGCATGGATGATAACATCATCACCAATAATTGAATTATCATATAAAACAACGTTTGGGTGCAGGATGCAGTTTTTTCCAACGATGCAATTGTTTCCAATATAAACACCGGGAAATAAAATTGTTCCTTCACCAACCACGGCATTGTCGGCGACATTTTTTAGCGAGGGATTAAATGGAGAGAAATGTTTTACCAGCTTTACATAATCGCGGAACGGGTCATCAGAAAATAATAATCCTTTTCCAGGAGGACAGTCCACTTCTTTATTGATGATAATAAATGTTGCAGCACTGTTTAATGCTTTGTCGTAATATTTTGCTAAGTCGACAAAGGTGATATCACCGGGCATTACTTTATGGATCTCGTTAATTCCGGTTATCATTGCACTTGCATCACCTACAATTCTGCAATTCAATAATGTTGCGCAATCTTTTAATGAAATAGGATCTCTTAATTGCATGGGACAAAGTTAAGAAACCTTAGAAGAAGAATATTTAAATTGAATTAAGTCTTGGCTTCAAATAACCACTAGTCGTTCCTATATTCTGCATTAGGAAAGCCACAAAGATTTTATAACTTTGAATAAATTAAATTCTATGCAGGGATTAACTTTTGAAATCGAAAAGGATGGAAACGAATTCCATACCTGGTGCGTGGAATTACCAGGTTGTCATTCACATGGTAAAACGATTACTGACGCTCTTGAAAATTTAAAGGATGCCGTTCAATTATATCTGAATGTCGTAATTGAGGAAGAAATAACTTTAAAAGCATTGAACCTCGAGCATGAAACCCCGTGAGTTAATCAAACTACTTGAAAAAAATGACTTTGTATTTGTGCGTCAATCCGGAAGCCATGCCATTTTTAAAAAAGCCGGGAATAAAATTATAATCGTACCAATTCACAGCAGCGATATTCCAACTGGAACATTAAAGGCAATTTTCAAGGATGCAAATTTAAAATAGCTGGCATGTATCATGGGTTCTTTGAAGACAAAATCTTGAGGTTTGGAGTCCTGTGCAGGTTTACAAGCCAATTTAATTACTTTTGCGACCATGTCAAAACAAACTGCGCTTACCCAATTACATAAAGATCTTGGTGCAAAAATGTCCGAGTTTGCAGGTTATGAAATGCCCATTGTTTATACCAGCCAGGTAGAAGAGCATAATACGGTTAGAAATGGGGTTGGTGTTTTTGATGTTAGCCATATGGGTGAATTTATTTTGAAGGGTCCTGGGGCAGCGGCATTAATTCAAAGAGTAACTTCCAACGATGTTTATGCTTTGACGCCGGGAAAGGCGCAATATTCCTGCATGCCTAATGAGGATGGAGGAATTGTTGATGACCTGCTGGTTTATCATCTTGAAGATGGTAATTATATGCTGGTGGTGAATGCCGGCAATATTGAAAAGGACTGGAACCACATCAAAAGATACAATACTGAAAATGTGGAGATGCACAATATCTCCGACGATACCAGTCTCCTTGCGGTGCAGGGACCCAAGGCCGCTGAAGCATTGCAGCCTTTGACAGAAGCTGACCTTTCTCAAATTGAATACTATACATTTTTAAAGCACCGGTTTGCCGGTGTTGGCAATGTGATCATTTCAGCTACCGGATATACCGGTGCAGGAGGGTTCGAGATATATTTTCCAAAGGAACATTCCATAGAAATTTGGAACAAGATTTTTGAGGCAGGTGCTCCATTTGGTATAAAACCGATTGGACTTGCCGCCCGCGATACCCTGCGCCTGGAGATGGGATTTTGTTTATATGGAAATGATATTGATGATAGCACATCGCCTTTGGAAGCCGGACTGGGTTGGATCACCAAATTAAAAGCAGCCAATAACGACTTTGTGGGAAAGGATAAGATTGTAGCGGGTAAAGAAGCCGGACAAAAAAGAAAACTGGTGGGATTTGAAATGGTGGAAAAAGGAATTCCGCGTCATGATTACCCAATCGTTGATGAAAATAATGTTGTGATCGGCAAGGTAACTTCCGGCACTCAGAGCCCAACATTAAATAAAGCAATCGGTCTCGGATATGTAACGATGGATAAATCTGCTATTGATTCCGAAATTTTTATAGATATTCGCCAAAAACCTGTGAGAGCGAAAGTGGTCAAGATTCCGTTTTTGAATAAATAAATCAACCTTGGGCAGTGCTATAAAAATGGATGCTGCCTTTAATATGGCTAACACACAACCCGATAACCGGCCTATCATTGAGGTCTGTCTTACACCTGCACTTTGGTATCAGCATGATCCCAGGGATAAAAACGTGGTTGTGATAGATATCATCCGTGCAACTTCTACCATTGCTGCGGCATTACATCACGGCGTGAAAAAAATGATACCTGTCGAGTCGATAGAGGAAGCGAATGTTTATTTAGAAAAAGGATATTTGGTAGCGGGTGAACGCGATGGTTATAAGATACCACATTTTCATTTTGGCAATTCACCATTTGAATTTATGGGAGATGAAGTAAAAGGTAAAGAGATCATTCACACCACTACAAATGGTACACGCTGCGTTCTAATGAGCAAAGGTGCGCATGCAATTGTTGCCGGAAGTTTTGTGAACCAGGAAGCAATTTTCAACTGGATAAAAAAAGAAAACCGCAATACCATTTTATTTTGTGCGGGATGGAAAGACCATTATGTGATGGACGATGCATTGTTTGCCGGTGCAGTGGTAAGAGAAATGGCAGATGATTTTCGCATCATTGATGATTCTACATTAAGTGCCAAATTATTATATCGCTATGTTCGTGAAAATATGATGCGCACAGTTAAACAGGCTACACATTTTAAAAGATTACGCAGTCTTGGAATTGAAAATGATATTAAATTCTGCATGAGCAATCCCGAATATGATGTGATACCGATTTATGATGGAGAGGGGTTTGTGAAGTTATGAGTTGTATTTTTCTTGCTATAGCGTGTTTGGGAATGAACAAATGCCATGTACAGAATTCCTCTATTCCTGTTCAGCCGTTTTATATTCCGTTTCTGTAAAAGTTTTTGTTTCTTCATTAAAAATATAAATTATTGGCTTGCAGTAAAAACAATCTGCAGAATAATAATCTGCTGAATCAGGAGGATTTACAATGAGCATTCTGCTATCTACCTGAAAATTATATTTTAAGGATGCAGAAGGTGATTCATATATCTTTCCGGTTTTTCTATCGATCAATACACTGCTTTGACATGGAGAACCACAGCCCCAAATCGCAATTGTATAATGTCCGGCGAAGTTTGCGGTTTCGGAGCTAAATGCTCTTCTAATTTGTGTCCTGAACCTGATTGCATCATCCAGTGAATAAAGGTCAAGTGCCGCATATTTTTTATGATCAATAGCATCAACTTTAAAATCATTTAAAGTAATACCCGGTGCAAATTTTATTCTTTTGTTTGTGGTTTTTTCATTTAAGGTATCAGAATATGCATTAGGGTAAATTGGTTGTTTGGATTCAATGTTGGAGTTATTCTTTTCTGAATTACTTGGTTTTTTACTCTCTATATGTTTATTGTCGCTGCATGCTATACAATTTGATATAATTATTATGAGTAAAATTCTTTTCATGGATAATTCAATAATCAAATGCCTTTAGCGCTTTTGATTTAACTGCACTAATAGCTACAATACAAAGCGTTACTGTTCCACCGAATATCACACTCGGAACAATTCCTAAAAGTTTCGCAGCCAGTCCGCTTTCGAATGCGCCAATTTCATTTGAGCTTCCAATAAACATGGTATTTACTGCACTCACTCTGCCTCGCATGGTATCAGGAGTGAGGATTTGAATAATATTTGCCCGCACTACAACACTTACTGAATCGAATGCCCCATTTAGAAATAAAAGAAAAAGCGATAAATAAAAATTTTTGGAGAGGCCGAATAAAATAATCGTTATACCAAATCCTGCAACGGCCTTTAATAAGGTAATTCCCACCCTGCCGGGAATTTTATTAAATGCAAGCCACGACATGGTGATCACTGCACCCAATGAGGGCATTGCCCGTAAAACGCCCAGGCCCTGCGGACCACATTTTAAAATATCATCTGCAAATACAGGTAATAAGGCAACTGCACCTCCAAAGAGAACTGAAAACATATCGAGCGTTAAAGCGCTTAGAATTATTTTGTTTTGAAAAACGTAACGTACACCTTCTTTTAGACGTGCAAAAACCGGCTCAGTATTATTTTTTTGGATGATGGGTTTTGATCCGATAAATCCCATCATAATAATTCCCGTTATAATGCAAAATAACACCACAACCATAGAAATTGTCATTCCAAATCCGGCATAAATAAATCCTCCCAATGCGGGACCTATTATCGCACTCATTTGCCAAACCCACGAATTCATTGTTGATGCTTTTATTAGAATAGCATCTTTTATTTTTTTTGATTCACCGTCCATAAGATCGGCCTCGTCAATTTCATCAAGAATATCGGGCGAATTTATTTTTGAGTTTTTCTTTGGTGATGCATGCACGATCTGTGAAATAAATGCCGTTACTGTAGGCGAGTAAAATCCCCTTGCCAAACCTGTTGTGAAAATAAAGAAATACATAAGTGTAAGCGTGAGTGAATCGCTGTTGACCGCACGCATTGCATCAGATGTAAATATTGTTAACCCTGCCGACGAGATAAACATTCCGGCCAGCGACGCTATCAGCATATTCCTTTTATTACTGATGTCGGCAAGATGCCCTGCATATAATGCTATACCTATGGCTGGAATTGCCTCTGCCAATCCGATAAGTCCGAGTGAAAAAGCATCCTTGGTAATGGAATAGATCTCCCATCCGGCAACAACATATTGAATTAGGAAAGCAAATGTGATAAATACCCGCATACTCAGAAAGTAGCGGAATTCTTTATTTTGAAGTGGTGATGCCGGAATCACAAATATTTTGGTAAAATTAAGTGCATAGAGGCGAAAGGTGTAATTTTGTTCTGCCTAATTAAATACCCGCTTCATGGATGAGAAAAAATTACAATCCGTACATAATCTGGCAGTGACCACACTTTTCATTTTATTGATTTTTTCGGGAGGGTTTTTATGGGGAGAATTTAAAAAGGTGAGCAAAATAAGTGGTGAAGAACCCGTTTCGAAAAATGAAAATGATAAGGCGGCGGTGATTGAATATAAAACAGGGTCCACCCAAATCGGTAAAGACCTTTTCAGGGCAAAATGCCAGCGCTGTCATTTAGTGGATAAAAAAATGACGGGGCCGCCATTAATGAATGTGAAAGACCGATGGAGCGATTCTACCCAACTATACTCCTGGATAAAGAACTCGCAATCTTACCTGGCAAACGGCGATAAATATGCTAATGATCTTTTTAAAGAATATAAAAGCATCATGCCTGCATTTCCAGAATTGAAGGAGGAGGAAATTAAGGAGATATTGTTTTATGTAGACCCCGAGTAAAGATTTGAGCCTGTCTGCCGGCGGTGCCAGGCAGGTAAAATTGAGCAAAATTTAGAACTACATAACTTCTTACTTCTTACTTCACACTTCTTATTCCTTTTCTTTCAGCTTCTCGTTATCCCGATGTCTCGTTGCATCCCTATTGGTTTTCTTTTCCAGATTTTTTACCAGGGCCTCAGTCAGATCAACACCCGTTTGATTCGCAATGCAGATCAGCACAAACAACACATCTGCTAATTCATCTGATAATTCTTTTTCTTTATCAGAATCCTTAAACGATTGCTCCCCGTATTTGCGGGAAATTATTCTTGCCACTTCACCAACTTCTTCGGTAAGCATCGCCATATTGGTTAACTCATTAAAATATCTGACACCTGTAGTTTTTATCCAGTTATCAATTTGCTCCTGCGCTTCCTGAATGGTCATTGAATTATATTTTTACTTAACGGAATTATTTCGAACAATGCATTATTTTTTTCACTCACCACTCACCACTCACCACTCACCACTCA
>JBIOHA010000078.1:0-10545 GCA_044448625.1 Chitinophagales bacterium
ATAATAAGACAAAGTAAATTTTACTGAAACTTAAGAAAGAATGAAAGCTGCATAAATGAACTATGCAGCTTTCTACCTAAACATTAATAATATAATCAGTAAAAGTAAAATATAGGAAAGGATTTTAATTAAGAGAATTAAAGAATTAATTAATTCTTAAGGTTAATTAAACATTTGTAGGCTCTGCAAGCAGATTTCGGGATTGCAATTCACCAATTAATTCAATGCATTTCTTTTTTATTTCATCTCGAACGGCCCTGTAGGCATTTAATGTTTCGTTGTAAGATGTTTCTAGCAGCGGGTCGTTGAACTGAAAGTTGAGGATTTCGGATATTTTGGGGAGATTCCCGGAAACTGCATTGTTAACAATGATAAAAAGATCAGCACTATCGTTTTGCTTTAATGCAGCCGGGCTATATATTTCTATCCTGTCTTCTCTAAGCACTTGTTGTGCAAGCGGATGGATGACTTTTCTTATTCCATGAATACTAACGTCTGTCTTTTTGTTGGAGTAGAAATTCAAATATCCTGCAATGATCTCCGCCAGCCCCGACCTGTCGTCGGTAATAATTTCAATAGTAAATAATTTTTCCATCGGCGGAGAAACATTAATTTAACAACAAATTAAGATGTGGGCCCGTTGTACATGTAAAAATAAAATTATAGTATTAAATTGCAAACCTATTTTTAAAGAACCTATTTTATTAAAATGTTCAGAACGGAATTCAGCATCGATCCATTAACAGGCAAAATTGATTATTCTTCGTCACTATTTTTCATAGGATCCTGTTTTTCTGAACATATTGCCGGCAAATGCGGTGAATTAAAATTCAATATGCTCTCAAACCCTTTTGGAATCATGTTCAACCCTGTTTCAATTAGCACGGAGCTGCGCAGGCATATGTCGGGGATATGGGTGAACGATGATGAACTATTTAATTCCGCAGGAATTTACAGGAGTTTCGATTTTCATGGCCGCTGCATGCATCCCGATAAAGAAGAAGCATTGCGATTGATGAATGATGCAATAAGAGCGGGAAAAATATTCCTCGGGAAAACTTCACATCTCATTATAACATTTGGAACATCGCTCGTATATCAATTGAATGATTCAGGAAGGGTTGTAGCAAATAATCACAAATTACCAGGAGAGCTATTTACAAAAGTTCAGTTGCAGCCGCAGCAAATTATTGATGACTGGTCGGCATTGATATTTGATCTAAAAAATAAATTCCCGGGCATTCAGATCATATTTACGATCAGCCCTGTCCGCCACTTAAGAGATGGTGCTGTTGAAAATTTGCTGAGTAAATCTGTTTTGGTTACCTCAGTGCATACATTGAGGGCAGCCTTTGATGATGTTTATTATTTTCCGGCTTATGAGATCATGATGGATGATTTGAGAGATTACAGGTTTTATGAAAAAGATATGATCCATCCCAATGAAATTGCTATTGATTATATCTGGAATAAATTCAAAGATTTTTGCATTGACAATAAATGCACTGAAATTATCCGTGAAATAGAATCAATAAACAACGCAATGGAGCATAGGCCATTTTTTGCGGAGACTGAGGAGCATAAATTATTTTTGAGCAATATGTTTGAGCGGGTTCAGCTTATTAAAAAGGAAAACCCGAATCTTGATCTCGAAAATGAATTAAATTATTTTTCTGGTGGCGTGAAATAAATCAGTCTTCCTCAACGTGGGCATCATTCACTATAGAACCCGGTAAGTTTTTTTTCCCCTGGATACCCAGCCGTTTTAGTTTTTCTGACTGGCCAATTAAATTTCCTGAACCTTCTTTTAATTGTTTCATGGCATCGTCATAGCTTTTTTGTGATCTGCCGATATGATCGCCCACATCACGCAGGTTTTCAACAAAACCAACAAATTTATCATACATGGCTGCACCGCGTTCTGCAATTAAAAAAGCATTTTTATTCTGATCCTCCTTTTTCCATATTTCTGCAATTAATTTCACAGCAACAATAAGGTTGGTAGGAGAGATGAGCACAATTCTTTTTTTATAAGCATAATTCCATAGCTCATTATCTTTTTGCATGGCCAAAAAATAGGCCGGCTCCACAGGAATGAACATCATCACAAAGTCGAGCGATTGAGTTTTTACAAATTCCTGGTAATTCTTTTTGCTTAAACTATCGATATGATTATAAATTGCGCCGATATGGTTTGCGAGATGTGTTTTTTGTTCTGTTTCATCTTCAGAGGAATTGAAACGCTCATATGCACTCAGCGAAACTTTGCTATCGATGATCACGATACGTTTGTCGGGATACTGGATCACAAAATCGGGTTGCATCTTTTTTCCATCATCATTGATGATTGTATTTCCTGATTCATCCCGAATAAATTCCTGCCTGAAATATTCCCTCCCTTCTGTTAACCCCGACATTTGAAAAATATTTTCCAATATCATTTCTCCCCAGTCGCCCTGGGTTTTGCGTTCGCCTTTTAATGCTTTGGTGAGATTATTGGCCTCATCAGAAATCCGTTGATTCAAAATAACCAGGTCCTTAATTTTTTCTTCGAGCGAAAAACGCTGGCGGTTTTCCTTTTCATAGGTTTCCTCTACCCGCTTTTTAAAATCTTTGATGTCGTTATTGAGCGGGTCAAGGATGAGCTTTATATTTTTCTGATTCTCTTCGGTAAACTTTTTACTTTTATCATCCAGAATTTCGTTGGCGAGATTTTTAAACTGGGCAGTGTATTTTTCTCCTATTTCCTCAATCTCTTTTTTTATAGTTGTATTTTTTTCCTTAAGCACATCATTCTCAGATTTTACTTTCAGGATAAAATCTTTCAGTTCATTATTCTGGTTGAAATATTCTTCATACTTAGCTTTTATTTCAGCATGATCACCTTCCAGTTTATCCAATGATGTTTTTACAGACGATAATGTATAGTTGATCGATTCCTTTTCTTCAGTAACGGATCTCAATTCCAGGTCAATATTATTAAAGGAAGTTTGCAGATCAGACAGTTTATCGTTTAAAAACTGAATTTTATTTTCAGCCTGCATTAAAAGATTTGATTTTTCATCGAGTGCCTTTCGGCTTACTAAGTCTTTTTCCACCATGAGTTTCCTGATGAACAGGGTAACCACTGCTCCTGCAATAATTCCGGCAACCAGGTAAATGATCGGATCCATTTTCTAAAATAAAAGATGAAGTTAAAAATAAAAGGCAACCTGATAAGCAAGTCGCCTTTTGTAGCGTGGGGGAGACTCGAACTCTCGACCTCAGCATTATGAGTGCTGCGCTCTAGCCAGCTGAGCTACCACGCCATTGGAGCGCAAATTTAGCATAAAGTTTCAAAATGGATACAGGGAATTTGAAAAATTCATGCCTATTTCGGGTGAAATATTTTTTTTTTAATGCAAACCATGATTTCCCCGTTTTAAAATAAAGAAGATACTGGAATATCATTTAATTTATAAAAATCTTTTGGCCTGATACCCTTTTCGGTCAGCTCAAGCGTGCAACATTCATGTAGTGCATCATGTTCAAAAAACAGAAAATATTTTTTTTCTGCCGCTTCCTTCAAAAAAACTTCTTTCTCTCTGATGGTGATCAAAGGGCGAACATCATAACCCATTACATAGGGAATTGGAATATGTGCATATGAAGGAAAGAGATCGGCACAATATACAATTGACTTATCGTGAAATTTAATTACCGGCAGCATCATGGCATCGGTATGGCCATGCACCCAAATGGTTGAAAACCCCGGGAACAAATTCTCTTCCTCTTCAATAAAATTTATAACACCATGTTCCTGTAATGGAATAAAATTTTCTTTGAGAAACGAAGCCTTTTCCCTTGAGTTTGGATTAGTTGCCCAGTTCCAGTGTTTTTCGTTGCTCCAGTATCTTGCATTTGGAAATGCAGGAACCAACTTTCCTTTATCATCTTTTTTTACTGCACCACCGCAATGATCAAAATGAAGATGGGTTAAAAAAACATCGGTGATATCATCAGGCAATAATCCATTTTTTTTTAATGATCCCTCGAGTGAAGAATCTCCATGTGGTTCGTAGTGACTAAAAAATTTTTCGTCCTGCTTATTACCCATTCCGCAATCTATCAGCACCACTTTCCCATCGCCGATCACTAACAAACATCGCATTGCCCAGGTGCAAAGATTATTTTCATCGGCTGGAACCAGCTTATTCCATATCTTTTTAGGTACGACGCCAAACATTGCACCACCATCCAATTTAAAAAAACCCGTATCGATCGTGATCAGTTGCATAGGGCTAAAGTAGAAAATATTTGATTAAGCGGAGCCAAATTTTACTCTCGGTTAGGACGACCTGTACTTATCGGTCCGATGTCCCTGCCGGCCGGCAGGCGGGCTCGCCGACCGAAACGATAACTAAATCATATTTCTCTTTAAAAATGGTTCGCTACCTTTTTCTTGCTAAAAAGGTAGCACCAAAAAGCAAGGGCTGCACCGTTTAATGCACGCATTGCTAAACCTGCCTAAAGGGCGGCAGGCAGGCTCGCCATTTGAAAAGAAAAAGGCCTGCACGGGTGAGCCGTTCGATATCATTTCCAAAATAATAATTTGTGGTAATATTCAAGATTTGTTTTCTGTTTATGGTGCAGGCTGCTTTCTTTTCTTAACAATCTGCAATCAGCTAAACATTTTCTTATGGCTTCGTTAAGCAATGCGGCATTATCCGCTGATGCCCATTATTATGCTCCGATAAAAAAAATCTTCTCAAACGCCATTATTCGATATTATTTATGCCCAAATAATATGAATCGATGAAGGAGACTACGCTATACCATCTTAAACAAAAAAAATCTCAGAAATTTAAATAAGCATAAATCCGCTAAATCTGCATAATCCGCGTTCCTGTATTTAATCTTCCGAACAGCTCTGATGTTTACTTCAATCACGAAAATGATTGATACCATTTTAATTTTTTATTCCCTTTTGCAGCCATGATGATGCCATAATTATTTTTACCAAATACCCATTTCCCTTTGATCAAAAAATTCACAATAAATCCCCACCAGAATGATTGATGGATTCTTTTAAAGCGCACTTTAAAACCCGATTTTTTTAATAGATCGGCAATGAGGATATGATCAGGTGTTCCGTTTATCGTTCCTGAGTCGTCGTATCTTCCGGCAACTGCTGTAATTGAAATATCCTTTACCGTATTCAATAATTTTTCCATTCCCTTTAATGCAAAATATTCTGCACCGTTAACTGTAATATTAATATGGCTGATAGCCTGAATATCGATGCCGTAATTTTTAACAATAGAATCAAAACTATCCATTTCAATTTTCACAGTTTGTTTTTCGAATTCCACTTCCGTATCCAAAGGAATATTTTTCAGCTGGTTCCAGCTTGTTTTTTTTCCTAATAATAATTCGGTTGTTCCTTTTTCAGAATAAACCGCCATATTGATGAGGCGGATATTTAATTTTTTATCATCAATTATTTTTTGTGCAATTTCGACATTTCGCCGATCGGGATCTATTCCAAAAACGATACCTCCTGGTCTTACTCTTTTCTCCAGTAGAAAAAGATCTGAAGTAACAGGTGCACTCATATCAAAACCAAGCTGAACAGCAATTTCTCCAGGCTTTAAACCGGGAAATTTTAAAGCAGCATCAATTGAATTAAATGTTTTCCAGAATATTTTTTTTGGCGAAACGGGCATGATCTTATTAAATGAGTTTTGCCCGTAGTGCTGCCATTTTTAATGCAGTAATTGCAGCTTCATCTCCTTTATTTCCATATTTTCCTCCCGTTCTGTCGGCAGCCTGTTCTTCATTTTCTGTTGTGAGTAAACCAAAAATTACGGGCGTTGAATAATCAATACTTAAATTCATCAGGCCATGTGCAACAGCCGCAGCAATATATCGATCGTGATCAGTTTCTCCTTTTATTATACAGCCCAAACAAATGATCGCATCCAGTTCCTGGCTCTCCATTAACAACTGTGCAGCCTGCGGCAATTCAAAACTTCCAGGTACATATACTGTTACAATATTTTCCAGGTTTACTTTATGCTTCAATAATATATTATAACAACCCTGGTAGAGTTTTTCTGTATAGATACCATTCCATTCAGAAACAATAATTCCTATTCTGAAATTTTCGCCAGATGGAACAGTTTCTTCGCGGTAATTTGAAAGATTCTGATGCTTAGCGCCCATTATTCACCGAGTTTAGTTTCGGCGTATGAAATTTCAATATCTATGGTTGACCCTTCTTGTGAAAGTGGGTATTCTTTTTTTATTTTTCTGTACATCTCTAAAGCGCCTTTCAGATCTCCCTGATCGGACATAAGGTCGCCGGCATATTTGTAGTACGTTGGGCTTTGTAAATTATTATTCGCAGCCTCACCCGCTTTTTTATAATATTCGATCGCCTTTGTATAATTTTTTTTATCGGCGTAAGCATGACCGAGATTTTCATATGTTTTGCCGGCCACTTCATCTACAGGCGGCTTAAAATCCTCCAAATATTTAATTGCATTATCGAGGTCGCCTTTTTTCAGGTAAATAGTACCGGCATAATATTTTGCAATATTTCCCGATGGGGTATTTCCGTATTTATCGATAACAGTTAAAAATCCCGCCGTAGCGCCGTCGCCATTTAAAGCATAATCCAGTGAGTCTTTCATGAAATAACCTTCAGCACCACCAATTGCTTTTTCAGCAGTTAAAACGCGGGGCTCCATATATAATTTCTTGTAACCGAAATATCCGCCAATGGCAAGAACGATCACACCCAATACTCCGATGATAATATTGCGATTCTTTAAAAAGAAATCCTCAACATTTTTATATGTTCCCGGATCTTCAATTTTAGTTTCAGGGGTTGTTTTTTTATATTCTGACATATTATAATTTGTAATTAATCTTTAATAAATGGATAGTCCTGTTGTAAATAAATATCTTCAAACATTGCTGATTCATCGGGGAAAGCTGATTCTTCGGCAAAGCGCACACATTCATTGATCTCTTTTTCTATTTGATCGTTGATGTCATCAATTTCTTTTTGACTGGCGAATTTTTTATCTAATATTTTTTGCAATGTTGTTTGAATAGGATCCCTTAAAACATATTCTTCCAGTTCTTCTTTTGTGCGGTATTTTGCAGGATCGCTCATCGAATGGCCTTTATATCGATAGGTCCTTATTTCCAAAAAACTGGGGCCTTCACCGTTCCTTGCCTTTTCAACTGCTTCGAAAACCGCAGCATGAACGGTTTCCGGCTGCATGCCGTCAACTGGGTAGGAGGGCATATCGTAGGCAGCCCCGATCTTATACATATCCAGCTGGTTGGTGGACCTTTCGAGCGATGTGCCCATTGCATAGCCATTGTTCTCGCAAATAAAAACCACAGGAATTTTCCAGAGCATAGCCATATTAAAGGTTTCATGCACCGAGCCCTGGCGAACTGCACCATCGCCAAAAAAGCAGATACAAACATTTCCTGTTCCTTTATATTGCTCAGCGAAACCGATGCCTGCACCCAAAGGGATCTGCGCTCCCACTATTCCATGTCCACCAAAAAAATAATTCAGTTTTGAGAAAAAATGCATTGAGCCACCTTTGCCTTTTGTGCAACCCGTAACTTTTCCAAACAATTCGGCCATTGCCGCATCGCAGGAAATTCCTTTTGCAATAGCTAATCCATGGTCGCGGTAGGCGGTAATGATGGGGTCTTCTTTTCGCGTAGCACTAATGGTTCCGGCGGCAATTGCCTCCTGTCCGATATATAAATGACAAAAGCCCCGTATCTTCTGCTGACCGTAAAGCTGTCCCGCTTTTTCTTCAAAGCGGCGCATCCTGTACATCATTTCGTACCAATTGAGGTAGGTATCTTTTGTTATTTTTGAGCCTTCCATTTAATTCCCCTGCGAAATTCGAACGGCAAAGGTAAAAAAAGAGGGGCACAATCAAAATTAGCGGTGTTTCTAACCAGCATCAATATCCTCAACTACAAGAATTACAGCAATGCTGCAGTTTCGTTCACCAATAAATTCAACCTAATCAACGGACTTAACGGTTCAGGCAAAACAAACCTGATAGATGCGATCTATTATTTATGTCTTTGCAAAAGTTATTTCACCCGCTCTGATGCAGACGTGATGAAACATGATGAAAATTATTTCAGACTCGATGGTAATTTTATTTCAGGTGATCAAAAAGATCTTATTACAGCAAAATTCACAGTTCCGAAGAAGGAATTTTTCAGGAATAACCTGGTGTATGAAAGGCTGAGCGATCATATCGGGTCTTTTCCGGTGGTAATGATCGCACCCGATGATATTGCCATCATCAACGATGGGAGTGAAGAGCGCAGGCGGTTTTTAGACACGGCGATAGCACAGGTAAACCATATATATCTTCAACGGTTGATTCTCTACAATAAAATATTGCAGCAGCGGAATATTGTACTGAAAAATTACGGACTTACAGGAAAACTTGACCGCACATTAATTAATGTTTTGAATAATCAGCTTGCCGTAGAAAGTGAATTTATATACCACGAAAGAAAAAAATACCTTGCTGAATTTTCCATCGCATTTTCAGAATTATACCATTTGATATCCGGTGAACAGGAAGCCGGGGTGATCGAGTATCAGTCGCAACTGGATGAGCATGATCATCTCCATTTATTATTGAACAGTTTAAAAGAAGATACGCATGCGCAAAGAACAACCACCGGAATGCATAAAGACGACCTGCGATTATTGGTGAATGGTTTTCCTGTTAGGGAAATAGGCAGCCAGGGACAAATTAAATCTTTCCTCATTGCAATGAAACTCACTCAATATTCCAGGATGCTGGCGCTTACCGGCAAGAGATCCATTTTATTGCTCGATGATATTTTCGAAAAGCTCGATAAAAAACGGCTGGAGGTTTTATTCGGGATATTGAATGATGATGCTTATGCACAAATATTTATGACCGATGCCGATGAGCACCGCAGCCTCGAATTTTTTGAGGAACATATTGAGGAATTCGGGCATTTTAAGATCGACAATAATTTAATTTTGTAATTTAGAGGAAGAATTGTGTAGAGGTGTAGATGTGTAGATGTGTAGAGGTGTAGAGGAGTATATGTGTTTAGGTGTTCACGTATTTAAATAATTAAATAAAAAAAACTTTGCGAAACTTCCTATGGCTGTTCCGCGAGCCTGCCTGCCGGCAGGCAGGTTTACGAGCATGAAAAAAGACAACGAACAGGGAATATCAAACGTTATAAAGCAATTATTCAAAAGTTACCATCTCGATGAAAAAGTTGCTGAAGTGCGTATTAAGGAGATATGGGAAAATGTAATGGGCAAAAGCATTAAAAATTATACTTCGGGCATGCGTCTTTACAAAGGCGTGTTAACTATATTTATTGATTCGGCACCATTGAAACAGGATCTTAAATTCCAGAAAGAAAATATTATTCAGCGCATCAATGAAGAATTGGGTGAGAAAGCAGTGAAAGAACTAGTGATAAAATAGGGGAGAATTGCGAATTGCGGATTGTCGATTGCGAATTGCAGATTGAGATCACCTTATCCAAATTGAAACGATAATTGTGCGTTTAGTGTTGAAATTACATAGATATTGCAATACATAAAAGGAATTGATAGCGATTAATCTTAAATTAGCATTTTGATCAGCAACTATGGAAAATATCTTAACCGAAAAATTAACCCAGGATTATAGTCAGTATACACCCGAACACTTTAAAGTTTGGGAAATATTATTCGACAGACAGATGGCTTTGTTGAAGGATCGTGCCGCTTCAGTGTTCATGGATGGGATCGAAACAATCCATTTCAGGGCCGATGCAATACCGAAATTCGACGAATTCAATATCCGGCTCGATACTATTACCGGTTGGAATGCAGTGGTTGTTCCCGGTTTAATTCCAAATAAAGATTTTTTTGAGCTGCTCAAGAACCGCATGTTTCCGGCCAGCACCTGGCTGCGCAGTATGGAACAACTGGATTACCTGGAAGAGCCCGATATGTTTCATGACGTATTTGCACATCTGCCACTGCTCACCAACAAAACCTATTGCGCTTATTTATACGGATTGAGCAAGATCGCTCTGAGTTATATTGATAATCCTGTAGGTGTTGAATTAATTTCCCGCATTTATTGGTATACGGTAGAATTCGGTTTGATAAGAGATAACGGGTTGTTGCGCATTTACGGGTCTGGCATCTTGTCGAGCCAGGGAGAAAGTATCTATTGCCTGAAATCAGGAATTCCGTCGAAACGCCTGGAGTATAACGTGGAAAAAGTACTGGATACGCCTTATATCAAAGATAAATTTCAAACTTCGTATTTCGTTATCGATAGTTGTCTCGACCTCTTTGAAAGTTTACCCGACATTGAACAGGGTATCATTAAGAGGATAGAACATCCAGAATTATATGTGCCTGCAATAGAATAAATTAACCTGCGGTACAATATTTTTTTATTTTTTATCGTAATTGATGTGTAATGAATCAAACCAGGTTTGTTTTTTGTTTATAAT
>JBIOHA010000079.1:0-10528 GCA_044448625.1 Chitinophagales bacterium
CCGGAAATATCTTCGGTAGTTGCACCGGTGTTCCATGAATAAGTATAAGGAGGCGTGCCACCTGAAACAGTAATATCAATTGAGCCATCGCTTAAAACGTTGCAGCTCGGGCTGATATGTGTTTCAGCAATATTGATGACCGGCGGCTCGGTTACAACTAAAGTTATAGAATCTTTACAACCGCCGTTTGTTGAAACCACTACCTTATAGGTTCCGGCTGTCAACCCGCTAATATCCTGTGTGGTTGCACCACCTGTCCATAAATAAGTAAATGGTGCAGTTCCTCCTGTCACAGTAAGATCAATGGCGCCGTTGCTTCCACCAGGGCAGGTAACATTTGTCACGCTGGACGATAAAGCAGGAGCAAAACAGGATTCACCAACCTGGAAATCACCGAACACAGTTCCAGAAACTGATGCCTGCGAACTTGTAGCAGTTAAAGTTCCTGTTGTTGTCGTATTCCATGTGGCTGCATTAAATCTTTTTATAATAAAAGACCCGGTAGCGGCTCCACCGTCAATATCTGAAGCAGAAAAATTGAGTGTTGCTGTATATGATGTAAATCCGGTAACTCCGGTATTTGTTAAAGTCCAATATCTGTTTACGCTTTTTGAAGGCAATATGCCTGAAGTTGAAATATTCGGGTGATCTGAACCGGTTGTATTGGCAAGGATAGATCCTCCCGCAACTGTTGTTCCTGTAAAAGCAACCAAAACCGGTGTATAGTTTGTTGCATCTCCTATTTCAAAATTTTTAGAAGCTACCGCAGCGCCAATATTAATTTCCAAGTTTCCATTTATATATTGAGTTATACCGGCACCTGAAATAGATCCCAAACTACCAATAGTAACTTTATTAGTACTTGTTGCAATTTTTCCTGAGCTGAATAATAGCGTTCCGTTAACTGTTGCATTCTGGCTTAAGGTAAGACCCAGCAAATTAATTAATGTCAAATTGTTCACTGATGCAGGTAATCCGTTACCGGTAACCTGTGAGGCTGCGCCATTATAAGTATAATTTCCACCTGTTGAAAATGTCCTGATGCTAGTTTGAACAGTACCGGTTGCCCCGGCAGAGGTGATCCCCGCTGTGGATGCAATATTCAAAGTACCTCCTGAAGCCAGTGTGAACCCGTTGCCAATTATAATATTAGTGCTTGGTTCAAGAATAGAACCTGAATTCACCGTAAAATTTACAAATCCGCTTATGGTTCCGGTATTGGCAAATGTTTGTGTTCCTGTTTTTACAAAAACAAATTCACCTGACGTATTTGGATTTCCACCAGATTGAATAATGCTGCCACCGGTTTTAGAAAAATTGCCGTTGATATTTATGGTAGCAGTTCCATTATTTCCATTTGCAGGATTCAGGGTACCGCCAGTTTGCACATAGTTTCCGGTTATAGCTAAAGTGAAGTCACCAGTTCCTGTCAGCCTTAATTCTACAGTTCCTGTGCTCCCCATTGTAAAATTACCTGCAACGGTGGTAAGGGCACCACTTAAATTAATGTTTCCAGTTTGTAAGGGGCAATTCCATGTAAAATTTCCAAACGTCTGACCAAGCCCCGTCGGTGGATTTGGATTAGATGTATATCCGAGGATTTCGCATGTGGAATTTGCATTCCATGATGCTGTTGGAATAACTCCCTGTGCTGTTGTGTAGTTGTGCTCGTATTTACCTCCGCTTTGAAATGCCATTGTTCCTGTTAATGTAAACGCGCCTGCATTTCTCAGTGTACCGGAAACATCAAAATCTGTCCCGGTGCCATTCGCAATAGTTACTGTGATTCCAGAATTCACAGTTACCTGCCCTCCGCTGCTCACTACTACCTGATCGACACTAACCCCAGCCGCGACAGTTACAACGTGAGGACTTCTGATCGTTATCACACCATTGGCGCTGGTTGGCGGTGTTCCTGCCGCGATCCAGGTGCCCCCTGAAAATGTTTCCCAGGTAGCGGCTGTTCCCCAGTTGCCGGTTGCTGCAGAGCGATAATCGCCAGAAGCTTGCGCCCACAGCGATTGAGACATTAAAAACAATGCAATGATCAGAAGAAACCTGGTTATTGCGTTTTGAATTCGAGGATAAATAAAAAGCTTATTCATTTGAAAGGAGTTTAATTAGGATTTTTGTGGATTGTAATAATTGAAGGAATTATTGTGTCTTTTCTTTGGGTGCATTATAAGAGTACAGTGAATTTAAGCTCCAAAGTTAGGGAAGAAAATACTTACTTACAATCACTAAATATAATGATTCTCGGACATGGTTGTTCAATAAATTCGTCATCAATCCCTGAAAATTCAGGCCTCTATAGCAACTAAACGGTCATTTTATCAGAAGTGAAGTGTAAAAATATACGCTGGTGTTGACCAATTTCCGTTAATCAGTCTGAGTTATATTTTAAATTTGCCCACCCTAAAAAGGAAGCTTTGTTTGCAATTTTCAAAAAAGAAGTCAAAGTATTTTTTGCATCGCTGATCGGTTATGTAGCCATTACTATTTTTTTGGTGGCCAATGGTTTGTTTGCCTGGGTGTTTCCTGAGACAAATATTCTTGATGATGGTTATGCTACGCTCGACTCCTTTTTCAGCTTTGCGCCATGGATCTTTATGTTTCTGATCCCGGCTATCACCATGCGGTCGTTTGCAGAAGAAAAGAACAGCGGAACGATTGAATTCCTGACAACCAGGCCCGTTACCGATATCCAGATCATTTCTGGAAAATATCTCGCGGCTTTTGTGCTAGTCATCTTTTCCATCATCCCAACAATAACCTATTATTTTACAATAAACGCACTTGCTTCTCCTTCAGGAAATGTTGATACCGGCGGAATAATAGGATCATATATCGGTCTGATGTTGTTAGGCGCCACATTTGTTGCCATTTCCATGTTTGCTTCCGGCATTTCCAATAACCAGATCGTTTCATTTATTGCAGGCATGTTTGCCTGTTTCTTTTTTTATATGGCGTTTGATTCCATTTCGCTTATTCCGGTTTTTGTTGGAACAGCAGATAAATATTTTAATTCAATAAGCATCAACAGCCACTATCAGAATATCAGCAAGGGATATATTGATCTGAGAGATATCATTTATTTTATCAGTATGGTCATAATATTTTTATTGATGACGAAAACAACTTTGGGGAGTAGGAAATGGTAGAATAGGAAGTGAGAAGTAGGAAGTAAGAGGTGAGAAGTAAGAAGTAATTATATATTAATTTTTGAGCAGAGAAAAAACATATAAAAGCAATCGGCGTCGTTCAATTTTGCAATTGATATTGCTTATTTGCATTATCATTTTAGTGAACATTGTTGTTTCGGGATTTTTTTTACGATTTGATCTTACACAAGAAAAAAGGTTTTCTGTAAGCGAACCCACCAAAACATTATTAAAAAGCCAGGACGATATTTTATTCATCAGGGTATATCTTGCCGGCGACCTCACTCCAAATTTAAAGCGATTACAACAGTCTACAACCGAACTGCTCGATCAGTTTAAAAATTATGGCGGAGAAAATATTCAATACGATGTATTTGATCCTTTTGGTATTCCCGATGAAAATAACCAAAATGAATTCATTAAACAACTGGAAGAAAAAGGGATATTCAGTGTTCAATTTTTTGAAAGCGCAACCGATGAAGCTTCCGTTAAATATATTTTCCCTTTTGTTTCTGTTCATTACAAGGATCAGGAAATTTCATTTCCACTTATCGACCGCGGTACAATGCCCCTGCCCTTAACCCCCGACAGCGACCCATCTGTTTCAATTTCTTTACTGGAATATAATCTTACAAAATCCATCAGGCAGATCACTGAAAAAGACAGGCCCTATGTTGCATTTATCGCCGGCCACGGAGAACTTGATCGCCTTGAACTGAATGATATTGCCGGCGAATTGAATGAATTATATAATGTTACTCAAATTGATCTTGAAGACGACAGCACTTATGAAATCCCTAAAGATTGCAAGGCGATAATAATTGCAAAACCGCTGGGGCCTTTTTCAATGAAAGGAAAATATATTATTGATCAATATATTATGCAGGGTCGAAATGTACTTTGGCTCGTTGACCCGGTAATTGCAGAATTCGATAGTTTAATTTCGGGTAAAGGTCAGTTCCTGGCGGTTGATCGCGAATTAAATATCACCGATCAGTTAATTCAATACGGTGCAAGAATTAATTCCAATATCATTCAGGATAAACAATGCTCGCATATTCAGGCGCCGCTTCCGAATTCTGAAAATTTTGTCAAAAGGCCCTGGCCATATAATCCGATTTTAAATAATTATAATAATTCGCACCCGATAAGTAAAAATGTTGATGCTGTGGAAGGAAAATTTGTTAGCACGGTCGATACCACTGAAGTTGCCGGGATTCGGAAAACAGTTCTTTTATCTACATCAGGACTTAGTCGTTATTTGAATGCTCCCGCCCGAATCAATTTTAACATCATCAATGAAAAACTCGCCCCTACCGATGAGCAATATAACAAACCGGATTTGCCCGTCGCCGTTTTACTTGAAGGTGAATTTAATTCGGCATTTTCAAGCCTCAAACCGACGGCTGCCCAATTGCATAATGCCGGCTATGGTTACCAGGGGCCCGGAACCCATTTTATTGAAAAGGGTATAGGATCAAAACAAATTTTAGTTGGCGATGGCGACCTTATTAAAAATTATGTCGACAAAAATGGAAAGCCCGATATTCTCGGTATCAATTATATCGAACAATATATTTATGGCAATAAAGATTTTGTAATGAATTGTGTTGAATATTTATGCGACAGGAATGGATTGATAGAAACACGTGCTAAAGAAATTAAACTTCGCCCGCTCGACGATCAGAAAATAAAATCAAACAGGATCCAGTGGCAGTTGCTGAATATGATAGTGCCACTTGTAGCGCTTTATCTCTTTAGTGCAATTTACTTTTTTGTGCGAAATAAAAAATATGCATCATAAATGAAAAAAACACTGATATATTCAATTGTACTGATTGCATTGGGATTGATTGCATATTTTACGATAATCAAAAATAATCTCAGTTCTTATTCCAAAAAGGATACTGCATTTGCTGTTAAAGACACTACAGAGATCGGAAAAATTGTTTTATCCACTTTAAAAGGGGATACCATTATTCTTGAGCATAAAAATAATAGCTGGGTATTAAATGAAAACGGCACTCCACGCCCTGATGCAATTTCTAATTTGCTGCGCACCCTCAATCAGCTTGAAGTAAAAGTTCCCGTTGCAAATTCAATGCATAATACCGTGGTGAAAAGTATCTCCGGCAGAAGAACAAGAGTGGAAGTATACGATCTTGAAGGGCAAAAAACAAAAGGCTTTTATATCGGCGAAAATTCTGATCCGCTTGATGGAACATTTATGCTCATGGAAGGATCTGATCATCCATTTGTTGTAAATATCCCAGGGTTCGACGGATATATTGCAACAGTATTTTTTACTGATGAAAATGAGTGGAGAAGCAAACAGATATTTTCCTATTCACCTGATGCTATCGACCAAATTGATGTTACATATACTGCATTAAAAGATTCATCTTTTTCAATAGTCAGGAAGGCAGATAAAAGTTTTGAACTTGTTTCCGGGAAACCACATGCTACCCCCGCCAACCCGGAGATCATTAATTTTTACCTCAAACAATTTAAAATACTCAACGCAGAATATTATATCAATGAACCAGAAAAACGGGATTCTATTTTACAACACCCACCGGCTTGCGAAATAACTGTTACAGGTAACGATAAACAAACACGAACATTAAAAATATATTTCCGCCCGGTAACTTATCGTTCAAAAGCCCAATTTACTTCTGAGGATGAACCCATTGAATTTGATCTCGATAAATACTATGGAATTTTCAATGAGGATAAAGATCTTTCTATCATCCAGAATTTTGTTTTTGGGAAATTACTCGTCGGGCCGGAATATTTTTACAGGCAAAGACCGGTGGAAGGGAATACATTAAATGAGGTCCTTAAGAAGTAGGAAGTGTGAAGTAGGAAGTGTGAAGTAGGAAGTAGGAAGTGTGAAGTAGGAAGTGAGAGGTAAGCAGTGGGCGGTTGGCAGTGGGCAGTATGGCTCTTACTATAGACGGGCGTCACCAAGTCTCTTGAACAGTCTGCGACCGACTTGAGTTCGAGAAATTATAGTTTTATCATTTTCAGTATTTCATTTCCATTCGAAGTATTCAACTTTAAGAAATAAAATCCTGAATCAACATCGCTCAAATTAATTGTAGAACTGTTATTGTGGTGCAAGTTTAATTTTTGTTCTAAAATAACCACTCCCAGATCATTGATAATTTCTACAGAATTAATTGTATTTATAGATCCATTTTTAATTATAACTTCTTCGTCAACTGGATTCGGATAGATGCCGATGGCTCCAATTATTTTTTCCTCAATCGGTAAAGGATTTTCGTAATTGATCATCACCTTAAACAACCTGTTACTTGCAACACTCGGAGTAAAATTTGGCACCTGTGCATCAATTCCGCCGAAAATATATCCTGCCATGATATCACCATCAACCCTGTGCAATTGAATTACTTTGTTTTCGTATTGCGGAATATCTTCATTCAAAACAAAAATTGCATTCGAGCCAAGTAACGCATCAAATTTTACCGGTTCAAGAAATTGTTCCGTTGTACCATCAGCATATTTAATTATAGTAGAGATGTCATTTATGAACGGAACATTCAGGTCCTCTTTAATGGTATCATTGACTTCATCATGGTAGAACTGAGCGATGCCTCCAAAAAATGTAGCATAATAATTTTGTGACACGGAATCATAAACACTCATCACCGGGCAATTATATGCGTTTAGTTTTTGCGTAACTGAAAGATCGACATCATAATTATCATCAGTGATATAAACAGGATTGAACCAAACCCAGTCGGCTTCATACTGAAATACTCCCGAAAATGCACCGAGGGCGAATTCCTCACCCGGAAAAATAACGGGTTCAAAATTAAGGTCCCTTCGATGGAAGTTTGCCGTATCTTTTATTTGTTCAATGTCAGAAACAGAAATATTCACTCCATCATCATCAAGAACAAATTTTCTCAGCTCATTTGTATAAGTTTGAATAAATGCATCTGATGCCGGCTTAGTATATTCTCCTGTAAAAACATGGCCGCCAAATAAATAAATTTTATCGTTCAATAATTCAACCTCCCCTCCAGTTACACAAAATAATGTATCGCTGATCTGCCTGAATGCTCCTGAAATTGAAGTGGCATTTATCAATGCATCAGAAAGTATTTGCAGATCCACAGCGATCAATGAAGGGAATGTTATAAATTTTTCGGCAAGTGTGTCTTTTCCATATCCGCCAATAATATATAAATATTGATCCCGCTGAAAAAATTCTGTATTGGTCGATCTCAACTGGTCGCGAATGGCATCATCTAAAAATAAAGTCCCCGACGACCATTGTTCACCGGTAACCGGATCGAGCATTTCAATTGAATTGTTTGCTTCAGTAACCGGAAATGGATTTGGCGGTAAGAATCCATGCAGTCCTCCTGTCCTTCCACTCATTATCAGCCAGCGACCATCCCATTTTCCAAAGGCAAAAGAATGAAGTGCCGGCCAGTCGCTCCAGGTAATTTCTTCAAGTGAAATTGAAAACGGTGGCCCGGCAGTTTGCGATCTCAGGCAAAAACATGTGCATAAACACATAATGACAACGGCCGCAAAATGCCTGAAAACGTTCATGCATCAAATATAAATTGAAATCCACCAATTGTTGAAAACGGTTTTAAGCTGAATGTTTACCTTTGCCATAATCGAAAATTATCGCACATGAAGTTTATAGTAAGTACAACCGCTTTGTTACGCAATCTGCAAACAGTTAACGGGGTTGTGAGCCCGAATACAGTATTACCGATTCTTGAAGATTTTTTATTTGTTGTTGAGAAGAATAAACTTACCATATCAGGTACCGATCTTGAAACTTCAATAACCACATGGATGGACATTGAATCAAAATCTGAAGGCAAGGTGGCGATTCCTGCGAGAATTTTAGTTGACTATTTAAAAACGCTTCCTGAACAGCCGCTTACATTTTCAATTGACGAAGAAACATGTTCGGTAGAGATCACCACCGACCGCGGTAAGTATAAACTCAACGGTGAAAATGGCGATGATTTTCCAAGGGTATCAAGCGACGATAAATTATCTGATATCAGTTTACCCTCTGGAGTTTTGCAAAAAGTGATCAATAAAACAGTTTTCGCAACAGGCAACGATGAATTGCGCCCCCCTATGACGGGTGTTTTATTCCAGTTGAATAAAGACGGAATTAATTTTGTTGCAACCGATGCACATAAATTAGTGCGCTATAGAAGATCTGATGCAAAATCAGATGCGCCTGCTTCTTTAATTATGCCTAAAAAAGCATTGAATCTTTTAAAGGCGAATTTACCAGGCGAACAAACACAGGTAACAATTTCTTACAACAGCTCATTCGCGTTTTTCAGTTATAACAATGTGAAATTGATCTGCCGTTTAATTGAAGGAAGATATCCAGATTATAATGCAGTTATTCCAACTGAAAATCCAAATCGCTTAACAATTAACCGTGCAGATTTTTTAAATACGCTGCGCCGTGTTATCATCTTCTCAAATAAAACTACCCACCAGGTAATTTTAAAAATAAAGGGCAACGAATTAATGGTGAATGCTCAGGATCTTGATTTTAGCAATGAGGCAAATGAAAGATTGGATTGCACTTACGAAGGCGACAATATGGAAATTGGATTCAATGCAAAATTTTTATTAGAGATGTTGAATGCAATGGATAATGAAGAAGTGCGCATGGAGCTCTCAACTCCAAACCGTGCAGGATTATTATTACCAACAGAAAGCGACGAAAGCGAAGACCTCCTCATGCTTGTAATGCCGGTGATGATGAATGTTTAGTAGAAACAGGAACCAAGAACCAAGAGCCGGGATTACCCACTACTATCCTGATTTATATTCACTGAACAAATTTTGCATTATAAATAAGGTATATTTGGTTACCTGCTATGAGATTATTAATCATTTCAATAATAAGTCAAATAACCGTTAATTGCTTTGGTCAACCTGGAACTAAGAATGACTCAGTAACCACTCGGGAATTTTATTTGAAACGGGGAGTATATTGCAGTACGGAGCTATTTTTAAATTCTAATGGATCGTATACGAAAGAAGATGGATGCGAAAATCATTCAAGTTTATGGTTTGGTAGCTGGAGTAAACTAAATGATTCTATTTATAAGTTGATCCCCATTTCAGAATCTCCAATTATAAATTCAATTGAATACCAAACAGCACCTGCTTTTGATTCCGGATCTATTTTGTTTAAAATTTATGATAATGCAGGGAGACCAATAAATCGCTTTTTTATTTTTATTGAAAAATTTTCGAATTCACCTGGAATCAAATATGACGATTCATATTATGTTGATGAAAATTATGTAAGCAAAGTTTTTTCTACGAACAAATTGGGTGAAGTAGAAATAAATTGCTCTGAGTTTGATAGTGTTGGGTGCGGGTGGCTCAAATTCATCATTAATCCAGATAAAAAATTTCCGGTTAATGAATTTTTAGGAAAAGTCGTTGTGATAAGATTAAATGTCAATGCAGAAGCAATGATTTACGACGATACCTCAATAGATCATTCGCAAGATCCGATAATTTTTATATTGAGAAAAAATGAAATATTAATTGAGGGTTTTGTCCTTAACGAACGCTAATATCGCATCTGAGCTCTAAATAGTTCGTTTTTCAACTCCTGGAAAAGGCAAATTGTAGATCCCCCAAAAAAAAAGCCCGGTATTACCAGGCTTTGATTAGAAAATTTACGTCATAAAAAATTGTCATGACATATGCTCCATGGGAGCATTGTCCTTGCTGTATCTCAAAATTTTATCTATCACTTTCTGTGAAGGGCTGATCCTGACTTTATCCAGGTCGGCTTTGCTTTCTAAAAGACTTTCATAAAGCTCTTTCAGTTCCCAGTCGCTAAGCAAAGTTTCTTCGATAAGGCTTGATTCCTCTTCGGTGGTTTCGTGATAAATGTAACGGATGAGATTGTCTTGAGTAATGTTTTTATTCATGCACTTTTTGTTTTAGGTTATTAAAAATAACAATTCTAAAACGGCAGTGCAAAATCGATTATTGTATCAGATGGAAATATTTTTTGCTTCCATCAATTTCCTGAGGTTGATGAGTGCATAGCGCATTCTGCCAAGGGCTGTATTGATGTTGACACCCGTGATCTCAGCTATTTCCCTGAAATTCATGTCCATATAGTGCCTGAGTATCACCACTTCCCGTTGCTCATCGGGCAAATGCTCAAGGATCTTTCTGATCTTGGTTGAAAATTCGTTTTCAATGATCTTTCCCTCGGCCCCTGTTTCTGAGAACTTGAGCACGCTGAAAATGTCAAACCCTTCACGGTTGATCACTTTAGGAAGGCGCTTTTCCCTGCGATAATAATCTATACAGAG
>JBIOHA010000080.1:0-10443 GCA_044448625.1 Chitinophagales bacterium
AAATGAAAAGAATTATTCAAGAAAAGAATTTTCTTTCAACGCATTCAAGCGGGTTTTTACCTTGCCTGAAAACGTAGAAACTGAAAAAATAGAAGCGCTGTATGAAAACGGTATCCTTAATTTGACACTTCCAAAAAAAGAGTTAAATGAAGATACCACAACCAAAAAAGTGGAAATAAAGTAATTGGGTAAGCGTGGTTAGTGTTTATATCAAAGCTCCGGCATAATAGCCGGGGCTTTTTTGTTTCATGTTGTTCCTATTCTTCAATGCTCAAATATTCTTTTCATCTTTTCCGCTCCCACACATGCCGGCTGTGGAACTAACTTTCACACAATAAAATTATATGTATCAACGTGGATAACCCGGGGCCGCGGATTTTCAAAATTTTTAACTTCGCATGCTGTATGCCTGATCAGAAAAAGATCAAACTCGCCATCCTCGATATGTACGAGAACGTTCCCAACGAAGGGATGCGCTGCCTCCGCACCTTTGCCCAAAGTTTGGGCGACCAGGTAGATTGGAAAGTGTTTGATGTAAGGTATAAAAACGAAGTTCCGGATAATAATTTTGATATCTATATCAGCTCTGGCGGACCCGGAAGCCCATACGATGGTGAAGGAAAACCCTGGGAAAATAAATATTTCACCCTGTTGGATAAAATTTGGGCACATAACCAAAACGGGCATTCCAATAAAAAACATTTTTTCGCAATTTGTCATTCTTTCCAATTGATGAGCAGGCATTTTGAATTAGGAAATGTTTGTAAAAGGAAATCGCCTGCATTTGGGGTATTCCCGGTGTACAAAACTGAAATTGCTAAACAGGATCATTTTTTCCGCAGGCTTCCCGATCCTTATTATGTTGTCGACAGTCGCGAATGGCAATTGATCGAACCCGATTATAATAAAATGCAATCGCTGGGGGCAAGTATTCTTGCCGTAGAAAAAAAACGCGAACATGTGCCGCTGGAAAGAGCGGTGATGGCAATAAAACTCAGCGAAGAAATTTATATGACACAATTTCATCCTGAAGCGGATGCTGAGGGAATGCTCCGTTATTTTGCAAATCCCGAAAAACGCCAGATCATAATTAACAATCATGGCGACTGGAAATTAAACGACATGATACAATCGCTCAGCGACCCTTATAAAATTCCACTTACCCGGAAAGAAGTGATACCTGCTTTTTTAAGGTCCTCGGTAAACGAGGAATTAATGAATTAGGATTCTTATTTCGTCATTCGTAATTCGTATTCATCACTCGTAACTCAATTTTTTTCCCTTCGATTCTTCTCCCTTCAAATCCCTGCCTGCTGCTCCGCATTTGCGGCTGGCAGGTTCGAATTTTTTACCGAGTACAATATTCCGATCTTCCGAACAGTTGTGAATAGTAATCCCCCCTTTTGTATTGTCATAATTCACCTATTCCTTATGTTTGCATAATGATTGCCGAACCAAGAAAGATCTACAACAGCAATTTCACTGAAGAAAAATATAACAATTTCTTTGAAGCCTGCCAGGAAAGATTTGATCAAAGGATAGAATTTAAAGTTTGCGAAACACCAGTCTTCATTCCGGCCGAATTCAGAAATAAATTAATGCAAGCCGGTGACGAAATATTGGATATTGTTTGTCACCCCGATTTTATTGAGCGATCGGTACATGCAATTCCAAAAGATCTTATTGTTCCTGGTAATGAAGGGAAACCCGTTTTTATTGCTCTTGATTTTGGCATTTGTGAAAGTGAAACCGGCGAATTAATTCCGCAGCTGATCGAGATGCAGGGTTTCGCATCGTTATACGGCTGGCAGCATGAACTGGGAAAACAATACAGAAATTATTTTGAAATACCTGAAAATGTAAGCCATCTTTTTAACGGATTAAATAATGAAACTTATGTTGATCTGTTAAAAAAAATAATTGTTGGTGAACACGATCCCAAACAGGTGATCATTCTCGAATTAGAACCGGATAAACAAAAAACCTGGGTCGACTTTTATATCACCCGCGAAATGGTCGGGATCGAACCAGTTTGTATTTCTAAAATAATTGTGGAGGGAAAAAATTTATTTTATATGAAAAACGGAAGTAGAATTCAGATAAAAAGAATTTATAACCGATTGATCTTTGATGAGCTGCTGTCGCGCAACGACCTGCAACGCCAATGGAATTTAACCGAAGAAGCTAATGTAGAATGGGTTTGTCACCCCAACTGGTTTTTCCGCATTAGTAAATATACTTTGCCGTTTATAAAAAGCGCTTTTGTTCCTGAAACATATTTTTTAAATGAGTTAAAAACAATTCCTCCCGACCTTGAAAACTGGGTATTGAAGCCTTTATATTCATTCGCCGGACATGGTGTAGTTTTTAATGTGAAAAAACAAGACATCGATAATGCAATGCCGCAAGGTGGTAATTTCATTCTTCAGCGGAAAGTAAAATATAAACCTGTAATTAAAACACTGGACGACCCAGCAAAATGTGAATTGCGATTGATGTATTTGTGGGAAAACAATAAACCCCGCCCTACCCTCGTAATTAATCTTACCCGTTTAAGCAAAGGCGAAATGATTGGAGTTGATTATAATAAAAACAAATCGTGGGTGGGTGGAACTGTGGGGTATTTTGAAGTATAGAGCCAGTTGGCAGTGGGCATTTGGCAGTGGGCAGTTACTAACCCTGCAAACCTTGCTAACCCTGCCAACCATACTAACACTGTTTACCTTGCCAACCTTCCGATTTTTTTATAAATTTGCTATATTCAAATTATGTATATGAAAAAAATATTTTTCCTTTCATTAATAATTTCCGGTGTTTTGATTTCATGCAAAAAAGATGATGTTCCACTGGACGGCGCCTTAATAACAAATGGATCATTTGAGGATGGAAATAATTTCAGCACTGATGGGTGGTTAACGAGCAATACTTCTTCAAACACGAATGTGCCTGCAGGTGGTGGACAATTTTCATTAAAGATATCACCAATGACATCGCCAAGTGAAGGTTTTGCCTCTTATACTATTGAAGGTCTTGAAGGAACTAAAATATTGAACCTGAGCTGTTATATTAATTCATTCGACAATTGGCCGGGATCAATTTCGTTGAAAAAAATTAATACCGATAATATTACCACCATAATTGCAACAATCGCTTCAGATGAGAACAGCTGGTTGCAAAAAACACTTGAGGTAACTGCAACTTTCAGCACGGGAGATAAATTAATTGTTTATTTATCAGCAGGATCCACCGAGGTGCCAGTAGCATCACAATATGTTTTATTTGATCTTGTGGAACTTACTGCTGAATAATTCCGATTTAATATAAAACCGGCAATCACATGAGGAGTATTTTTAATAATGAGGATGCTGAAGCATTCATTGAAAGAATTAATAAGCTTACGCCAACTACCCAGCAAATTTGGGGAAATATGACCGTTTCGCAAATGCTCGCACATATTCAGCAGCCTATTCGTGTAGCGTTAGGAGAATTCAAACCGAAACGGACGATTTTCGCTATGATCTTCGGAGGCATAGCAAAAAAGCAATTGATCAATGAAAAGCCCTTTAAAAAAGGTTTGCCAACCGATCCCAGTTTTGTGATCAGCAATGAAAGAAATTTTGATGATGAAAAAAATAAGTCAATCGACCTGATCAGGCGAATTAATGCGGCAGGTATTGATGGTATGACGAAAGATAAACATCCTGTTTTCGGAAAAATGAATGGAGAAGAATGGAATTTGCTCATGCTTAAACATCTTGATCATCATTTGCGACAATTTGGGGTTTAGCGATCTTGGATCCAGTCCGCAGGACCCTGTTGGGAACCAGGAATCAGGATATTTTTTTTGAAGACTGCAATTAATTACTTGTAAAATATAATGCAACAGAAATTAAACCCCTGGCCCATTCGGTTTATTCTGATTTTGATCGGCATATCAGGAATTCTACTGAGTAAACTCTATGTGCATTATTCCGGAAACGGTTACGCCATTTACATTATCGTACTTATTGCCCAATTATTGATATTGGACATGATGATGAAGGAGTCAGATATTTACATGACAATTTATTTGAGATTAATTTATATCTGCATCGCGATTTATATTGTTGGAGCTTGTTTCAAAATACTTCATATTTCTGGTAGTGATCCATTACTATTAGTGTCGTTGTCGCTCATAGGTTTAATTTATATTGTCAGGACGTTTAATAAGCGCAATATCAAGCTATTGGATATAAGCAAATGCCTTTGGGTTGTTTTTGCAATATCCACTCCCCTGTTTAATTTATTTCACTGGCAATATGGTGATATTGTTGGTTGGGCAAATCTCATTTCCTTTTTTATAATGGCCGGTTTGTTTTTTCTTTCTCCGATTAAACAGAAAGCGGAAAAGCAATACAAGACCAACGAGCAGTTTGATCAGGTAGAATAAGATAGAGTATCAAGTATCAAGTATCAGGTATCAGGTATTAGGTATAAGGTATAAGGTATCAAGTAGAAAGATGATGAAAAAGAAGTTCAACCAATTTTTAATTTTTGCAAGTTTCGGAATAACGGCCGAGATCATATTTACATCGCTGAAATACAATGTCTATCTCCCAATAATTAATAAAGGAAAAATAAACTGGATACTTGAAGGCACATCCTATTTATGGATGTTTTTTATTTACGGGGCAATACCTTTTATTTTCCCACCCATCCATGCTAAAGTAAAACATTTAAATTTTCTTCTAAGAACACTGACCTATGCGTTGGTGATTTTAAGCATTGAATTTACCCTGGGATTTATTTTGGATATTACTACAGGAAATTGCCCCTGGTTTTATACTGAAGGAATTACCATACTCGGATATATCCGGCTTGATTATTTGCCTGTTTGGATGTTGTTTGGATATTTTACTGAGCGCTTATGGCTCAATGTAGACAAAGCCTAAAAATAAACCCGCTGTGATAATATTAAAATGGAAAATGGTAATCAGGTACTCAATGTATAATCATTTCCGATCTTCTTCAACACACGCATATGCGATGCCAGTGCCTGCCAGAAAGTAACTTTTTCATAATAAGGAATACCGAATTCCAGTGCAGTATTTTTAACGATCGGAGCTATTTTCTTATAATGTATATGACAGATATTATGGAATAAATGATGTTCTACCTGGTAATTTAATCCGCCAACAAACCAACTCAACACCCTGTTTTTCTTTGCAAAATTTGCTGTGGTTTCCAATTGGTGAATTGCCCATGAATTTTCGATCTCGCCGGAATCAGAAGGAAGCGGATGATCAGTGTCTTCCACTACGTGAGCAAGCTGGAAAATAGTTGTTACAAATAATCCTGTTGTTGCATGCATCATTAAAAATCCGAGAAACAAATAACCGAATCCGTAAGAGGTGAGCAGCGCAGGTAACAATAATACAATTGCGAAATAAACCAACTTGCTGATGATCAATTTTATCATTTCAATGGTAGGACTTCCACCACTGCCTTTTGTCAATCCGTTTTTATTATACCTTATCAACTGTTTAAAATCTTTATTTAAGGTCCATCCGAAAGTGGCGAGACTATAAATAAAAAATGCATAAACGTGCTGGTATTTATGTATGAAATTCAATTTTCCATGTGGTGAAAGACGCAGTATGGGTTTATCGTGAATGTCCTCATCCATTCCATAAATATTGGTATAGGTATGATGCAATATGTTATGCTGAACAAGCCATGTAAATTTTGATCCGCCCAGCATATAAATGGTGCGGCCCATCATTTTATTTACAAAGGGGTATTTGGAATATGCACCATGATTAGCATCGTGCATTACACTCATTCCAATTCCTGAGCTACCAAGTCCCATTGCGATCCACATCAGAAATGTGGCCCATATTGGTAAAATGCCGGTTAAAATCAGAATGAAGGGGACGATATAAAGAGCAAGCATATTCACCGACTTAATCACCATGCGGTAATCACCGGTCTTCTGGATGTTGTTGTCCTCAAAATATTTATTGACCCTCGCCCGCAAAGTTGTGAAGAATTCAGTACGCGGGTTCTCTACAAATTTTACTTTTCCTTTCATTAAATTGGTTGGCTATGCAAAGATAAGCCTCAAACATTAATAATAGTTTCATGTGGAGTTAATACCGTGTATAAGGTAGTTGCCAGTTGGCAGTCTCAGTTAGCAGTTGCAGTTGGCAGTGGTCAGCCCGCTAAACTTTCAAACCTTTTCAACCCTGCAAACCCACCCCTTATTTCTCATTCCTTATTCCTCATTCCTTATTACTCATTGGTCACTCCACTTCCACCATCATGCTCGCCTTCTTCCTGTCATGTTCCAATAAGTGGAATTTCCTCAAACGAATATTAGCAGGTGTTACTTCCACCAGTTCATCATCATCAATATATTCCATGGCCTCTTCAAGAGTCATTCTATGAGGTGGTGGTAAGGTTACTTTATCGTCCGTTCCGGTAGAACGCATGTTAGTAAGTTTTTTAGTGCGGGTAACATTCACTACGAGGTCATTATCCCTGCTATGTTCACCAATTACCTGTCCCTGGTATACCTCTTCGCCGGTGCCGATGAAGAAATAACCGCGGTCCTGCAGCTTGTTCATTGCATAGGCAATTGATTGTCCCGATTCATGAACTATAAGCACACCATTTATTCGCGAAGGAATATCTCCCTTCCATGGCTCATAATCCTTGAACCTATGGCTCATTATTGCTTCACCCTGGGTGATGTTCAAAATATTTGTTCTCAACCCAATGATTCCCCTTGATGGGATATTGAATTCAAGATGTGTGCGGTCGCCCTTTGCGTGCATCATGGTCATTTCACCTTTACGCTGACTTACAGCCTCGATTACTTTCCCTGCAGATTCATTTGTTGTTTCAATGGCCATTATCTCGATGGGCTCACATTTTTTCCCGTCAATGGTTTTGATAATTACTTTTGGCTGCCCCAATTGCAGTTCATATCCTTCACGACGCATTGTTTCAACTAAAATTCCCAGGTGGAGGATCCCCCTGCCGAAAACCATAAATGAGTCGGCATTACTTGTTGGTTCAACACGCAAAGCGAGATTTTTTTCAATTTCTTTATAGAGCCGGTCACGCAAATGCCTGCTGGTTACAAATTTTCCCTCTTTTCCAAAAAATGGCGAGTCGTTGCTTTTGAAAAGCATGCTCATTGTGGGTTCGTCGATTGGAATACCAGGCAATGCTTCGGGATTTTCAAAATCTGCAATTGTATCGCTGATCTCAAAACCTTCTACTCCGGTCAATGCCCCGATATCACCACACATTACTTCATCGGTTTTTGCCTTTCCCAATCCTTCAAACACAAAAAGATCCTTTATTCTGCTTTTAACCAAAGAACCATCACGCTTTACAAGGGTAACCGGCTGCCCTGCCTTAACTGTGCCGCGGGAAACCCGTCCAATGGCAATCCTCCCGATATAACTTGAATAATCAATACTGGTAACCTGCATCTGCACTGTTCCATCAACAATTTTTGGAGCAGGAACATAGTTGATCACCATTTCCAATAGAGCGCTGACATCGGTTTCCGGTTTTTTATAATCATCACTCATCCAGCCATATTTCGCTGAGCCATAAACAGTTGGAAAATCAAGTTGCTCTTCTGTGGCACCCAAACTGAACATGAGATCAAACATGGCCTCATGTACTTCGTCGGGTTTACAATTGTCTTTATCTACTTTATTGATGACCACACAGGGTTTCAATCCGAGTGCAATTGCCTTGCTCAATACATAACGGGTTTGCGGCATCGGACCTTCAAAGGCATCAACCAGCACAAGTGCACCGTCGGCCATGTTCAGGATCCTTTCTACCTCACCACCAAAATCGGCGTGACCCGGTGTATCAATAATATTGATCTTAAAATCCTTATATCTTACAGAGACATTCTTTGAAGTTATAGTGATCCCTCTCTCCCTTTCCAGCTCATTATTATCAAGAATGAGTTCAGCATGTTCCTTTGAAAATAATTGGCAATGATTCAGAATTTTATCTACCAGTGTGGTTTTTCCGTGGTCAACGTGGGCAATGATCGCTATATTTCTTATTTGTTGCATAAAATGGCTGCAAAGGTAGATGATTCAGCTTCCTTAAGCAAGGAATGATTAATTATGGTAAGTTAACTTATAGGAATGAGAGAAGGTTCACGTAGTTACGTGGTCATGTGTTCAGGCGTCCACTGACTCGTCCTGTAAAAAGTTGACAGTTTTTAATGTTAATCCTGATACAGGTTTACAAAGTTTGTAAAGCTTTAGCGTAGTTAGCTTTTAATCCTGGCTCTCGGCTCCTGGATCCTCCCCCTACCTGCTCAACGCCACATAATCTTTTATAAGCGTTCGGATAAAACCGATCTCATCAGCAGGAGAAATTGATAGGTTGAGCCTGATTACAGCCATATTAACTGCTTCGTTCAAGGCTTCCTTATGTGCAGGGTTTTGATATTTAATACTTTTATCCATCACTTCCTTGAACAAAAGCATTTCCTGTTCATTGAATTCGCGGACGTTCGGATAAACAGGTTCATAATTTTCGATGGACCGGATGTTGAGAATATCTTCCAGTTTGATCCTTTGGGTAGGGTTGGTTTTAATGATGGTGGTGTTGGCAACAATATCGCCCAGCCGCTGACCGCGGTCGGAGGAACTGATAAGCATGATGCCAATGGAACCGAGGGAAAAAACGATGTCGACAGGACGAAGTGCCCAGCGCATGAGATAATCATTGAGTGAGGGTTCGGTGCCGGTGAGTTTCACCACCTTCAGTCGGTAAGTCTTTTTGCGGGACTTTGTCCATCCATGATGATCTCAAATATCAAATGATAAAACAAGAGTATGGGAATTACCAGAATGAAGAGGTAATAATCTTCAGACAACAACCCCGTTGATACCGCCAAGAGCCTTGAAACATAAATGGCCACCAGCATAAAAAGCACATCAATAAACCAGGCCAGCGTCCTGTCCTTTACATCAGCTACTTCATAGTTGATGGTGACATTTTGGGTGGTGAGAATATCGATGGTGCGCATATATTGCAAAAGTAAGCAGTCGGTATTAAATAACGATGTTCACCAATTGATCGTATGGATCAAATCAGTTTCAGTCTTCTTCAAGCGTTGTTATTTATATTTACCCCTAGATTTTGCACCATGCGTGAAACCAGCTTTATCCAGCAGAACAAAGAAAAGTGGGACGAATTTGAGAAAAAATTTGAGTCTGAAAAAGATCCTGAAAAGGTGAGCAACCTGTTTATTCAGATCACCGACGACCTCTCCTATTCACGCACCTATTATCCCAACCGTTCGGTAAAGATCTATCTCAATACCCTTGCACAAAAAGTTTTCAGGTCGATATATAAAAATAAGGTACGACGCAGAAGTAAGTTCGCATTATTCTGGAAAGAAGAACTGCCGCAAAAAATGTTTGAGGCAAGATGGCAGGTACTATTTTCATTTGCTCTGTTTATGATCGCATTTTTTATCGGTGTGTTTTCAAGCATGCACGATCCTGAATTTGCAAGATTTATTTTGGGTGATGATTATGTGTCGATGACTGAAGCGAATATCAAAAGCGGTGATCCCATGCTGGTATATAAAGAAATGAACCAGTTTGACATGCTGCTGGGAATCGCTTTTAATAATTTATGGGTATCTTTTTTATTACTTGCTTTCGGAATTTTTTTCGGATTGGGCACAGCCTATTTTATTTTATTTAATGGAATAATGATCGGCGCATTCCAGTATTTCTTTATTGAACGCGGTTTATTTCTCGAATCATTTCTCGCAATTTGGGTGCATGGTGCGCTCGAGGTTTCAGCAATTGTAATTGCAGGAACGGCAGGATTTACTTTAGGGAAAGGTTTGTTGTTTCCCGGAACATATACACGGTTGCAATCATTCCGGATACATGGTCTACGAGCAGTCCAGATATTTTTGGGTATCACGCCAATAATTGTCCTGGCTGCAATTAATGAAAGCTTTTTAACAAGACTTACAGATACCCCTGATATAGTTCGCGGCTTTCTCATCGCCGTTGAGTTGTCGTTCATGGTTTTTTACTTCGTTATTTATCCCGCACGTAAAGCAAAACATGGTTTTAATACAAGAAGAAGGTCGGATGAAATTCCTGCCGATAAAACACCGGAGTTTAATTTGCAGAAAATAAAAAACAATGGTGAAGTATTTTCCGACAGCGTTTTGATCCTGCGGCAGTTTGCAGGCCCTATCCTTATAACCGTATTTTTTCTTGCTGTTGCATATTGTGCTGTTTATTTCCGCCCGGATAGAAAATTTTGCAGAGGTGTATCATCAGATCTACTTTATAGACCTCAGGCCCATTGTTGAGTCTGTAAATGATATCATTCATTATTTATCCAATTACCATAGCATTGAATTATTTTTGCTTAATACTTTTTCTC
>JBIOHA010000081.1:0-10334 GCA_044448625.1 Chitinophagales bacterium
CCAGGTCTCTTCTTTTATGTTTTCAAAATATGCTTCATTCCCGGAAAAAGAAACCCTGTTTTTTCTGTTCTTATTATTCAGAAATGTAATTGATTCATTGGTTGCTATTCGATAGATCCATGTAAACAACTGGCTGTCTTCCCTGAAATTTGACAATCCTTTCCACGCTTTAATAAAACAATTCTGCACAACATCATTTGCATCATCGTGGTCGGTTACCATGCGACGAACGTGGAGATAAATTTTTTTTGAATAAGCGGAGACCAATAATTTAAAACCCGACTCACGGGTTGAAGCATCTAAACATAAATTCAGGATCTCTTTATCGGACATGGATTAATTAGCAGATTAGCAGATTGAGTTTTTATTTCGACTGATGATTTGAATCTTAACGAAGGTAAAAGTCAAGCATAATAAGCTTTAAGTCTAACGAAATGCCCATTTGCTAACCTGCCTTGCCGGCAGGCGGGTCTGCTAATTTGCTAATCTGCTAATTACTTTCAATGCTGCATCAACAACATGCTGTGTGCTCATACCATATTTATTCAGCAATGCTTCAGGAGGACCACTTTCGCCAAATGTATCGTGCACACCTACAAATTCCATGGGGGCGGGTACATTTTCATTTACCACTTTTGCTATTGCACTTCCTAATCCACCTATCACCTGATGCTCCTCTGCTGTAACAACACATTTTGTTTTCCTCACCGATTGTATGACTGCAGAAATATCGAGAGGTTTAATTGTATGAATATTTATCAGGTCAACAGAATAACCTTTTTCTTCCAGGATCTTTGTTGCTTCAATTGCTTTCAATACCAAATGTCCTGTTGCAAAAATTGAAATATCTTTTCCGTCCTGAATCTTCCATGCTTTGCCTATTTCAAATTTTTCTGTTTCGGGATAAAATATCGGCCATTTCGGGCGACCGAATCTCAGATAAACCGGTCCTTCGTGTTCGGCAACTGCGAGGGTTGCGGCTTTTGTTTGATTATAATCGCATGGATTTATGACGGTAAAATTTGGAAGCATCTGCATTAATCCGATATCTTCCAATATCTGGTGTGTTGCGCCATCTTCACCTAAGGTTACACCTGCATGCGATGCAGCGATTTTCACATTCTTATTTGAATAAGCGATCGATTGACGAATCTGATCGTACACTCTTCCTGTTGCAAAATTGGCGAAGGTGCAGGCGAAGGGAATTTTTCCTCCAATGGTCATTCCCGCGGCAATGCCGGTCATATTTGCCTCTGCAATTCCGCACTGGAAAAATCGCTCAGGAAATTCCTTGATAAATCCATCCAATTTTAATGATCCTACAAGATCAGCGCAAAGCGCCACCACCTTCGGGTTTGTTTTTCCCAATTCTAAAATTCCCGAGCCAAATCCTGAACGGGTGTCTTTCTGGTTGTTGTAATCTACCTGTATCAATGTCAATTTTTTAGAGTCTCACATTCAGCGAAGTGCCTGTTACCACTTCAAATTCAACTTCCCTTGTTGCCGCCATATCTTTTTTTGAGAGATAACGGTAAATCACTTTGTATTTACCCGGCTGTATGGCAAGGGTTTCTTTGAGGTTAGCGTCGTTGAGTTCAAAAATTTCAATTAATTTATTTTCCCTGTATTCGTAAATACCACCGGCAATGGGTTCATTTTTTAAAAATGTAACATACCCCGGTGCTGAGATCTCAATTGTTGTCGTTTGATCCTGTTCAACTTCTACCCCGCTCACCTTAATAACGGGCAAAGTTAAAATTTCAAGGTCATACCTGCCAACTAATAATTTTTGCGAATTGTTGGAAGTTTGATTGGTGATAATGCTCTTATCCTGTTTTACGATACAATTGATCTTGCCTTTGAAAGTTTCTCCACGCACGTATACTTTTAAATAACCCTGTGGTGAAGGTTCTGTGATGATATTCAGTTTTCCGGGGTTAAGCAATACATCTTTTTTCCAAACTGGCGGCGTGGTATGCACCTGCACATCATAGATCAATGCCGGATCGAGGGTTATGGTATCTGGATTTCCTTTTGGATTAATGGTATGGTAATAACTGAATTTTGGTTTTCCTGATTCTGTATCATAAAATGTCATCAGCACATCAGTTTCCTTTGCTTCATCATTTACGTCAAGGAGATCAACACGGGTAAAAACGGAATTAAATAATTTGGCAATAGTGGTATTGATAACAAAATCCGTCTTATTTTCTGATTCAATATTTAAAAACTCTCCCATACACGAGAACTGTGAGTATTCCGTTGCATCAATTCCAATTCCTATAACATATGATTTTGTGATAATACCCTGATTTTTTAACCGCAGTACCACTTCACATGGATTTAATCCGCAGGATTCAAAACCATCACTCACCAAAATGAGAATATTCCGGTAATTAGCTGCGTCTTTTCCAAAATCAGATAATGTTTGTTCTATTGAATACGCTATCGGGGTAACTCCCTGCGGCCGGATATCGTCGAGCCTGTTTTTGATTGCCAAGGCATTTTTAGCCTTGAATGTAATTTCCAATTTGGTATCCTCACAGTCATTTGCGGGTTGTGGACTCTGATGTCCATAAACCCGCATTGCCATTTGAACATCAGCCATGTCATTCAAACTGTCGGCAATGCCATTTACTACTTTTACACCTGCAAACATTTTTGAATTGCGGTCCCAGTTCTGCAGCATGGATCGCGAAGCGTCAACAAGAAATAATATCCTTGTTGTTTTCGATTGTGCAATGCTTTGCTGGGTGACTGCAAATAACAGCGCAATAATAATTGTTGAGCGATATAATAATTGTTTCTTCAAATTACACTTTAATTAAAGCTGTTTTACCTGTTTTAATTGTGACGTTAACTTCTTTAGTATTAACTGATGCTTTTTTAATATTCGACCTGCTGTAAATTTTATAAACGCCAGGAAGCAGCGGAATAAACTCCGGGCTACCGGTCAGCGTTGACTCATAGATCTTTTCGAGCTTTCCGTTGTTTTCCATGTAAATGCTGAAAATTTTATTTTCTATTGCTGATATATTTAAAGTTCCGGGCAGGCTGATCTCAATTTTATTATCAACGCCACCTTTGATCTCGAAATTTTCGTAATGGAGTCGGGGAAGTGTGAGGATATCAATATCGTACGTTCCCGAGATATATTTATGTTTTGTATTAAAATTCTGAACATAAATGATCTCACCGGTCTCATTATTTCTCACTACACATTGTTTTTCACTGAAAACGGTTCCGCCACCTTCAATTAATTGCAAGGTGCCAAGTGGAACATCAATTCCGATGATGTTATGTTTTCCCGGTGTCAGCTCAACGTTTTTTAATTCAACTATCGGTGTGGTATGAGCCACAATATTATACTTGCCAACAGGATTAAGAAATAAAGTGTCGGGTTGATTTTTATCATCTGGCGTTTGTACATAATTATATTTTACTTCACCGGAAAAGCTATCGTAAAAAGTTATTTCTATATTTTTTTCTACGGGGATTCCGAATGCATCAATTAAATTCACCTGCGTTGTTGTAATATTCAATGCCTGTGAAATAACAATACTCATGGCATTTGAAAATGTTTTTTCGTCGCCGGCATCATAATAACTGCCTACACAATCAAAACTTTTTTTAGCACTTTCAGTTAATCCCACACCGATAATAAATGGTTTTAATGTAATGCGTTTATCACGAAGCGATTCAGAACTCGCACATGGGTCTCCTTCGCAATTTTCAATTCCGTCTGTTATCAGGATAATTGAGTTGGTGCCTTCAGTTGAAATGAAATCACCTGCAGCGAGAAATAAAGAATATGCAATTGGTGTATAACCCTGAGGTGTGATCCTGTTCAAAGCAGCTTTGATGAGTGGCGCTGAATTTTTTCCTATCGCCACCTCGAGTTTCGAGTCTTTGCAATCATGCGCAACCCTGGGGTTTTGATGGCCAAAAACCCTGAGCCCGATCTCTACATCCGGTTCCGCTTTCTGAATACTGTCGATGGTTTTAATAACCAGGCGCTTTGCCACTTCCCATTTATTGGTTTTGTTCCAGGGATCCACCATGCTGCCGCTGCCATCCAGCAGGATCAGGATGCGCTTTACATTGCCCGGCGTTTTGGTTTGACCATAACTGCCAACAGTAAATAAGATGAAAATCCCTAGTAGTATTCTCTTCATATGGTTTGCCGACAGAAAAACGGATGTATCAGCGAATAGATTGCCTGCAAATTAACAAAAATGGAGCCGTGAATTTGCACCTCGCAGCACCTTGGTGTGAACAGCCAACCACTTTTGTGTATAGTTTTGTTTCCAGAATTAAAATGCGAGATTTCCTTTTCAGGAAGGGAAATAAAGGCTTTCTGTCAGATCTTTATTTTTTTATTTAAAATATTTTCTCCTGCGATGATACTTCCGATATAAATGCCGGAGGGCATATCCAGATCAAAAGTTGTTTTTAATTCAGTTATCTCAGCTTTAAAAACTTCCCTTCCCTCGGCATCGGTTAGCGAAAAAAATGTTTGTGCAGGAATAGAATTCAGGTTGATATGGATAATATTATTTGCTGAAAATAATTCAATACCCTTCAGATCATTATTATCGATATTGACTGGATAATTCAATATTAACTGATTAGATGGAGCAGACAAAGAATCGGTAATTCCATAAACACTCGCCATTGATAAAACATAAGCATAATATGGAACGCCCCAGGTAATTAAATTTCCTTTGCTGTCGGTAGTTGCCGAATTTCCATTTATTACGATATCTGTTTCTGTCGGCAAAATAGAAATATAATCGGGAAGTGGTACTACCAGTGCGGCAGTAGCATCAAAATCAAAAGCAGTTGCGAAATCAACTAAATAAACCCTGTACTCTTCCACCGTTTGTTCAAGTGCGGAAAATGGGAATGTTATTTTAATATCATTTCCATCGCCAGTTTCACCAACATCCAGTAAAAGTACCGGGTTTACCACAGATGTATTTGTCTCTATAGTGATCACAGCAGAAGGTTCTGATAATGCGTTCACTGAGGCCGTAGTTCCATCAACAACACTCAAAACAAAAGCTTTATATTTTGCCGGCTCAACAAGATCACCGTCTGAATCGGTAGTTGCATCAGTTAAATTAATTGAATAGGAAGTTGATCCTGGAAGCACAACAATATAATTTTCTGCAGCAACAGCTTCGGCATCTGAAATGGTAAATGCATCTGCATCATCTTTTTTTACAATTATTATTCTGTATTCGGTAATTCCCTGTTCTGTTTCCGGAGCATTAAAATTTATTTGAAGATCGGCACCATTTCCTAGATCGCTAAAATCATCAGCAACAACATCAACAACAGGCAAAACATTATCCAGCAATTCAACTGTATCACCCGGTTTGGAGATCATATTCAAAAAACCTGAAGCCGGATCCATCACATTTAAAATAAATAATTGATAGGGTTGCGCTATTGTTATCAAATCGCCATCACTATCTTTTGATAATGATGAAAAGGAGGAGAGGTATTCAATGCTCCCATCGGGAATAATTTCTGTGTATTGATCTGCTGCAAGCACATTTGCCATTTCCAAAGTAAAATCTTCCACGCCTTCCTGCTTCACACAAATAATTCTATAAACTAAAATATCGGGTTCATCTTCCGGTGCTGTAAAACCAAATTGAAGATCCGCTCCAGTTCCTGTTGTGCCCATATCATTTGCAAATAGCCAGGCAGGAGAAAAATTTACTTCCCTCGTCATTACAGGTGTGTCAGGATTTTGCTCATAAGCAAAATCATGCACTGTAATTCCCGTTGTGGCATCTACACTTAATCGCACCCAGCCATAATGCAATTCGCCATCAATTGAAAGCTGAAGGCCGGCAAATTTATTTGTTTCTGCCATCCAGTCACCGGGTTTAAATGGCTGGTAATTCGCACTGCTGTATACATTAAAATAGAGCAGCTCATATAAATTAGCGAGGTTGGTTTGAAAATTTAATGCAGCATCGATCGTCTCACCGGAGTTGATCACCGGAGAAACAGTAAATAATAATTGTGTAGCACCACTTGTATAAGTTGACCATGGTGTTCCGGAATAGGTAACCGGAATAGTTTGAATAGAATAAACAACTTTGTTATCACCCAACGGGTTAATTCTCACCTTTAATTCCGATGGTATTAATGAAGGTGATGTTTCAACAGTGAAAATAAATTTAAAATCGGCATCTCCATCATTATCGAAATCGAAATTCACATTATCAAGATAAACATTAATATCAGGATCAACATCAGTATAGATCAACTGACCGTCCAACTGATTTGTCAATAATAAAAAGGATGCTGAAAATGCAGAGTAATTTTTTAATTGCCGGAGTTGTTCTTTCTTCATATCTAATTCTGAAAAGCAATTTTTTGGAAATCAGCTTTCACCAGAATATAAAGTTAGCATTTAATTTTTATCAGCCCGACCATTTGCCTGGGAGAAATTGAAGGTCGTTGACCTGGAGTGGTATCAAATTTTTTTTATGAATTAAAATGCTGTGAAAGAAAACGAGTGATCAATAATCTCCCAAAGTTTCCTCCAACTGTGCAAGCGCTTTCGCTAATTGCTCATCATTTGGTGCTACACCATGCCATTGATGATTATGCTCCATAAAGTCAACACCTTTTCCCATTACCGTATGCATTAAAATCATTACCGGTTTCCCTTTGCCACTCATTTCTTTGGCTTCTTCAATATGATTGATAACATGCTGCATATCATTGCCATTTTTATTTTCGAGCACTGTCCATCCAAATGCTTCCCATTTTGCTTTCAGGTCGCCGAGGTCCATTACCTTATGTGTTGGTCCATCAATTTGTTGTCCGTTCCAGTCTATTGATGATATGATATTATCTACTTTGTGATGCGCTGCAAACATAGCTGCTTCCCAGATCTGACCTTCCTGCATTTCGCCATCGCCATGTAATGTGAAAACAAAATGATTATCGCCGTTTAGTTTTTTTGCCAATGCAGCACCAATTCCCGCCGATAATCCCTGACCCAGTGATCCACTTGCAATTCTCACTCCCGGCAGATGTTCAGCAGTTGTTGGATGTCCCTGCAACCGTGAATCAATTTTCCTGAATGTTTTTAATTCATCAACAGGAAAATAACCTGCTCTCGCCAATACGCTGTACCAAACCGGTGAAATATGTCCGTTGCTCAGGAAAAATATATCCTCGCCAATCCCATCCATATTAAAATCCTTTTTGTGTTTCATGATATGGAAATAGAGGGCGACAAAAAATTCTGTGCAGCCCAGCGAGCCACCAGGGTGACCGCTCTGGCAGGCGTGAACCTGGCGGACAATATCCCGCCGCACCTGTGAGGCAATTTTTTCCAGCTCTGTTATTTCAGCAATTTGTGTTTGAGTCATTTCGCGGCAAAATTAAGTCAGATGAATGAGGGTAGGAAATTGTATTGCTATTGAAATTGAATACAGGCTCTTGGATCAAAAATTTTTAATGTGAAAATTTCAATTCAAATAGAGGAGCGATTATTCCACACGGTCATTTAATATTTTTTCCAATGCATACATCTCATCCCTCAACCTCGCTGCTTCCAAAAATTCCATATCCTTTGCTGCCTGCACCATTTTCTTTTTTGTATTGGCGATTGCTTTTTCAAGTTGTGGTTTACTCATCATGGCAACAACAGGATCGGCAACTAATTGAACGTCCATATCCTGTGGTTCGATATATGGTCGCGGCCCGTTTTTAGCGTTGGCACCGAGTTTAAAAATTTCTTCGGTTGATTTAATGATGGTTGTCGGAGTAATATTATTATCTGAATTAAATTTTATTTGTTTTGCCCTCCGCCTGTTTGTTTCGTCGATTGTTCTTTGCATGCTCTCTGTAATTTTATCGGCATACATAATTACTTTTCCGTTAATATTTCTTGCTGCACGGCCGGCAGTTTGTGTCAGCGATCGTGTATTGCGCAAAAATCCTTCTTTATCTGCATCTAAAATTGCTACTAAACTTACTTCAGGAAGATCCAATCCTTCACGTAATAAATTCACACCAACAATTACATCTATATTTCCGAGACGAAGATCACGCAATATTTCAACACGTTCCAAAGTTTCCACTTCACTGTGAATATAGCGGCATTTTACGTTCATCTTGAATAGATATTTTGATAATTCTTCTGCCATTCTTTTGGTGAGTGTAGTAACAAGAATTCTTTCATTTATTTTTACACGCTGATCAATTTCATCAAGCAGATCGTCAATTTGATTTAGCGACGGTCTTATTTCTATTGGAGGATCCAGCAACCCGGTTGGGCGCACTACCTGCTCGGTAATTACACCGCCGGTTTGATTTAATTCAAAATCGCCCGGTGTTGCACTCACATAGATCACCTGGTTCAATAAACCCATAAATTCATCAAAATTCTGCGGCCTGTTATCCATTGCACTGGGTAGTCGAAATCCATATTCCACAAGGTTCATTTTGCGGGCACGGTCGCCGCCGTACATTCCTCCCACCTGGCTAACCGTTGCATGGCTTTCATCAATCACCAATAAAAAATCATCAGGGAAATAATCAATGAGGCAAAACGGACGCTGCCCCTGTTTTCGCCTGTCAAAAAATCTGGAATAATTTTCAATACCGCTGCAATATCCTAACTCTTTAATCATTTCAATATCGAAATTCACACGCTCCGATAATCGTTTCGCCTCAATATATTTTCCTATGCTTTCAAAATAACTTACCTGTGCATCCAATTCTGCATGAATTTCGTGGAGGATTGACGGGAGAATATCTTTTGGTGGGATGTATAAATTTGCAGGGAAGATTGAAATATTGCTGAGCTTGTCAATTCTCTTACCTGTTTCCGGGTTCACGATCTCTATTTCTTCAATTTCATCGCCAAAAAAAGTCACCCTGCAGCTATGGTCGGCATAAGCAAGAAATATTTCCACCACATCGCCGTTCACTCTGAAATTACCCCGCTTGAATTCCAGTGCCGATCTTGAATACAAAGCATCTACCAGCCGGTGCAGTAAAAAATTTCTGGAAATTTTATCTCCCTTTTTAATAGTGACTATGCTTTCTTTAAATCCCGCTGGGTTGCCCATTCCATAAATGCAGCTCACTGTTGCTACCACTATTACATCGCGTCGGCCGCTTTGTAAACTCGATGATGTTTTTAACCGAAGTTTTTCAACTTCAGCATTAATGGAAAGGTCTTTTTCAATATAAGTGTCGGAGGAAGAAATATATGCTTCAGGCTGGTAATAATCATAATAACTCACAAAATATTCCACGGCATTTTCGGGGAAGAACTGTTTGAATTCTCCATATAATTGGGCAACGAGTGTTTTGTTATGTGATAAAATAAGGGTGGGTCGCTGCACGTTTTGGATCACATTGGCGATGGTAAATGTTTTTCCGCTTCCGGTCACCCCCAATAAAACCTGTGCCGGTTCACCCTGGTTTAAACCTCGGTTAGTTGTTGTATAGCTTCCGGTTGATCGCCGGTGGGAATAAATTTACTCGTTAATTTAAAATCCATATATGATAAATCGCTGACGGGGGTCAAATATAATAAGAGAAAATAATCTGTTTTCAGAGAAACAACAAAAACATAATTTCGTTTCGTTAATTTTGCGTTTCTGCCAAAAGCAGGTAAAATATTATTATGAGATTTAAAGACATCACTTCAATTACCGGGATAAACGGATTGTTTAAAATGGAAAATCAGAAACCGTCGGGCGTAATTGTTACTTCACTTACAGAAGGCTGGACAAAATTTGTTTCCAGCCGCGAGCATTTATTTTCACCACTCGACAGCATTTCAATTTATTCTGCCAACGACACTGTGGAATTGCTTGACGTTATGCTGAAAGCATATGCATTAAAAGATTCCAACCCGCCCGTTGATCCAAAGGCAGATAATGAAACCCTCAAAGCGTATTTTGAAAAGGTGCTTCCTGAATACGACAAGGAAAAGGTGCACTTAAGTGATATTAAAAAGTTTGTTAAATGGTTTGCCATACTTGATGAAAAAGGGATACTAAAAACTGAACTGGAAGAAAAGGAAAAACAGGAAAAGGCTGATGCCGAATTCAAAACATTATCGGAAGATAAAACCGGAGATGGTGTTGAAGCAACCGAAACAAAGAAGGAAGTGAAAAAAGAAAAGAAGGTGAAAAAGGAAACCGGTACAGGAACAATAACCGCGGAAGTGAAAAAGAAAAAAGCTAAAGAATAAAATAAATGCCCGGTGAATGCCGGGTTTTTTTTTGCACGTATCAATCACCCTTTAATAAACTGTTTCGTCAGTTTCCCTTTATCATTAA
>JBIOHA010000082.1:0-10321 GCA_044448625.1 Chitinophagales bacterium
AACAAAAAACATAATATGGAGTTTAATGCCTTTCATTAATATTTATCTTAATGCGGTATAAAAGTATAAACCACATCCCCCTTCAAACAATGAAGTTAATTTTAATTCAGTATTAAAATCATTTCTCATACTAAAATGATTGCTTTCTTCCATGCGTCGTTTATAATCCGGAAGAAGCACCTGCCCCAAACATTCAGATGCTGATTCTTTCAATACCACACCGTCGGATTCCTTAGTGATATATCCATAATATTGCGTGAGATAGCAATCGGTATCATAATCTTCTGTTATACATTCACCATCGGGTGACGCTATATATGTAACTTCTTCGAGATCTCCCAGCGGACCATCATCTATACAGGTACAGATCAGATCAGTTTCAGTAAATTCAAGTGCGCCGATAAATCCTTTCCAGGTAGCGTTTGCATCAACAAACCAGTCGTATCCCAATTTAAAATCTTCGCTCAATTGAGAGACCTCTTCATAAGAATTAGTAGCATTAATTGCGCATAGAAAAATAATATAACATGGAATGGTTGGAAAGTCGAAGCCGTAGATCAGGTCTTCGTACATATCAGCCAGTGCACCATAAGCAGAGTATTTCAAATAATATTGATCCGTCATCATATCGGCCCAATTTTTCAGCGACTCATCATTTCCGCATCCAAAGGGCTCTTCACCGTAGGTAACAACATTATTGGGTTCGTGGCCATCGATAGTATGAACAAGGGTATTCCACATAACGGGCTCGGTTTCCACGCCGTAAAAACAAACATAAGGAATTTCAGGGGTAAATTCATTTAATTCCTGAAGTTGTTCCGACCCCACTTCATAGCTTTCTGTGATACCCGAATAATAGTCCTTGAAAATAAAGGGCGCAATATTATTTTCAATTGCATCGCAAAAGAAATCCTGAAATCCATCAATGGTTGTTGCGTTCAATAAGAGATCAAGATAAAAATTGGATTCAATGGTTTCATTGATATATCCTTTTGTAAGCGCTTCGCAGGTGGTTCCTGACCACGCCGTGAGATCTTCCTTGTTATTCAATACTCTCGCTCCCTGGTGAGAAGACCCAAAAGTTACGAGTCCACCAAATGATCTCGGCTCGGGACCCCATTCACCGGTATAATAAGAATAATCAATTCTTCTCCCTACAATTCCTCCCTGGCTATGTCCGATAAAAATTGCGTTGGAACCCGAACCTGGAATTCCTTCCAGATCGTCTTTTAATTCCGCTGCGGCAATTGATAAAGAAACATCAGCATAATCTGGCCTGGAAGCGTTGATCTTATACTCCGTTTGCGACCAAAGTGATGCCTGGCTCCAGCTGATGCCAACCGTACCATCTTCGTCACCCTGCCCGCCAAGGCCATGCACAAAAAAAACTCTGCGATCACCCAAAATTGTTGGGCTCGCCCAAACATCATCAGTAAAAAGTTCTGGAATAAAATCAAGCGGGATCTCCTCATCTATTTCTACTTTCGACATTGGCAACTCGCAGGTTAGCTGAGCAAACATGTTAATACAACATATCAGCATTAATATGGGTAGTATGATTTTTTTCATAAAAAGTTATTAAGGGATGAGTTAATTTTTAATAAATGTTTCGGAAAATGTTTTTACATCATTGAATATCCGGATGACATAAACACCAGGATCAAGTGATTCAACATCCGCAACAAATTCATGCAAACCGGCATCAATTGAATTTCTATAAACTGAGCGGCCGGCATTATCATAGATCACGATATGAAATTTGGTCTCACACGCAGGAATTGAAATAACTATTTTCGTAATTGCCGGATTGGGAACAAAACCGATCGCACCACCGGTTGTTTTATTTTCTGCAAGCTTTGCCCTCGGATCTATCTCTGATTGAGCAATGACATAATATGGATATTGAATGATCTTTAACCGCTGAACACATTGAGCAGGAAACCGACCGTCCCACCTTTTTTCAACACGGTACAAAGGAACCAGCTGTTCCAGCTCATTAAATTTAAAACCCTTCCTGATTGAATAATTGAAGGTCCCGTCACCGTGAAATACAATCAATTCATTGATATGTTTTTCATCATTGAACATGAGCTCGATAGAATCCTTGGTGTATTTAATATAATTATTACCGAGGTCCGTTTGCAGGAAGCCGGCCTGGTTTAATAATTCTTTCGTGCTGCCTTCCAGGTAAATAAAAGAAGGAATAACATCTTCATTATTTATATTGAGATAATTTTGCAGATCCTGGTATTTTTCTTTGTACTTTTCAGTATGCGGCATACTCGTGATTAAAGATCCGTCCTTATCAAACAGTTCTACTTTTGTTTCTTCAATAACAGTTTTACCGGGTTGTGTCATCCAGTCCTCAAACATATTATTTTCAAGATGGTACACCGTTATTTGAAATTTGTTGTCGCGGTACATTTCCCTGATCACACTGTCCCTAGTAATTTCCGGCATTAGTTTTACCTGGTCAGCAATGGTGAAGTCATGTAATGGATCGGTGATCTGGTAATATGTTTTCGAATCTTCCACATAGCTTACCGTATAAATAATTGCTTCCGTTTGCGCACGAACAATTCCGGGATGGATACCGGCGATCACAATAAGTAAAAAAGCAAATTTGAATTTAAAATGGGGAAGCAGCGATACGAATTTATGTATGCTCGCTGCCAATAAGCCTGCACACAGGCCAACAGGTTTCAATCGCATAAAAATTGATTTAAGGGTTAAACAATAAAACAAGATTAAATCACATTTTTTTTAAATGCAAATTTTTTATCTGAAAAAATAAAAATAGTCGGGTAGTGATTTTTGAGCGGTTAAATATGTATAGCTTGAACCGCTATGAATTGAAGTAAATATTTTAAGTTATATTTTATGAAAGAGTAAAATCAACCAGGTGATCATATAATTAAATCTTATACCTCATCGCCATCGAGTTCTTTTAATATATTATTTAAATCCTCTTCAGTTGAGGTAAGTTTATTTTTGCAGATCTTTATAAGTATTGCCGCCCGTTTTACTTTTTCCGAAAGTTCGTCGACAGAAATTTCACCATCCTCAATTTCGGTTACAATTTTTTGTAACTCCTCAAACGCATCTGTATAATTAATTTTATCGGTCATGATCAGTTTTAGTTTTTGTAGAATTTACTGTGCTTATTACTTCGCCTTGAAATGTAATGGTATTGATTTGATCACCTGCCATCAAATCAAGTACATCCTTTACAGCTTTACCATTATGCAAGGTAATACTATAACCCCGCTTTAAAACATTGGCGGGGTCCATATGCATAATATTTTTTTCGAGGCTGCTTAATTGTTGCTTTGCAAAATTATTAAAACCATTTACGCCTCTTCTTAACCGCGAAACACTATTTACAATTAATTCAAGTCCGCTGTTGCATATATGGACTGCATTTAATTGCAGTGATCCTTTATGCATGTTGAGTACATTATTCTTTTCAACTAAAATACTTTTAGAAACCGAACGGAATAATTTGACCTCAGCATTGAACCGCATCTTTTCATCATTCAATAACCGGCGTGAATAATTATGTATAGATTCCACAGCATTATTTACCGGAACAGAATAATTATGAAATTTCTGCAATAGATATTCTGCGATCCTGGTTGGGGTTATTGCATTCTCAAATGCGATCATCTCAACTACTGTGAGATTTGTTGCATGCCCAATTCCCGTAATCACCGGAATAGGAAATGAAACAATTGCTTTTGCGAGCCGGTAATTATTATAGCACGACAACCCAATATCACCACCCCCTCCCCGAATGATCGCCACAGCATCAAAATGATGTTGCACTTTCTTTATTCTATTCAATTGGTTTATAATAGCATCAACCGCTTTTTCACCCTGCAACAGCGAAGGAAATAATAAATGGAAGAATTTATATCCCCAGTCATTATTTTCGATCACACGCATAAAATCAGCGTAGCCTTTGCTGGTCTCAACAGAAATAATTGCAATGCGCTGCGGAATAAGCGGCAATTTAAGTTTTTTATTATCGTGAAATATTCCTTCCTCCTGCAATTTCTTTATTGTTTCCTGCTTGTCCTTTTCCAGATCGCCCAAAGTATAACCGGGATCGATATCAATAATGTTGAGGGCCAACCCGTGTACTGCATCAAATGATACCTTTGCGAGAAATAAAATCTTAATGCCATCCTTTAATGGTTCCTTTAAAATTTGCAGGAAAGTGTTGTTAATGCGCACATAATCTTTGTTCCATAAATTGGACCTGATCTGAGCAACAACATTACCATCTCGCTTCTCCACCAATTCAGGATAACAATGACCGGAATGACTATAATAATTCAGCTTGATCATTTCCGCTTTCACCCAAAACGAAGACTGATAGCGGTCAGCTAATGTTTTTTTAATACTCGTTGTTACTTCGAGTAAAGAAAAAATTGTTTTACCGCTTATTGTTTCTGACATCTTTTACAAATTAATATCAAATTAATTCATGGCGCACAGAGATCACAGAGACCACAGAGCTTTTTTAATATTTGTTCTTCTTTGTCTCTGTGATTCCTGTGTGCAATTTTATTTATCCCCAAACATAAATTATTTCCTTGGAATTAAATTCCCGAATTCTTCCTTCAGTCTCGATCATAAGTTGGCCCTTAGTATTAACTCCTTTAATTACAGCCCGAATATGAGTATTATCCAAAATAAATTTTCTTTCGGTATTTACTCCAAACAAATACGCATGATACATGTCCTCAATTTTTTTAAAATCGAAACTCTTTAACACAAGGTAATATTTTTCAAGCAAGCCGCAGAGCAGGTTAATGCTTTCAACAATATCAACTTCCCGGTTAATAACATCCATTAATGAGATCGCGTTAAATCCGGTTTCGGTTTTAAAATCCTGGTTCAAGTTTATTCCAATCCCTGCTATTGAATACTCAATGCCATTGTTGCGCAAACTGTTTTCAATTAAAATACCTGCAACCTTTTTTTCACTGATCATGATATCATTGGGCCATTTAATTGTTACAGCTGGTGCAGGATCGATATTGTTTATAATAGATGCCGTACATTCCCGCACGGCCAGCGCAACTGCCTTATTAAAATAAAATATTTGCCTGGGCTCGAGAAATTGAGGATAGAATAAAACGGATACCATAATATTTTTCCCCGCATCACTCAACCAGGTATTACCCGATTGTCCCCTGCCATGAGTTTGGTGTCGGGTCGCTACAAGAAATCCCTCCTGTTGCTTTCCATTTTTTTCAATAAGATGTTTCAGATAATTATTGGTGCTATCCACCTGCTCTAGGTAATGCAACTCTTTGCCGATGAATAGTGTATAAGATAAAGGGCGCAAAAGAATTCGTAGTTTTGCAAATCAGAACAAAGTAAGTGAGAAAAAAAACAAAGCAGATACCCCAGGAACAATATTCTTTAACAGACATCGTCATTGACAGTATTCTGGACAAAAAGGGAGAAGAGATAGTTGATTTGGATCTAACAGAACTAACCGACGCAGTTTCCGACCACTTTATAATTTGTCACGCTGATTCAACCACACAGGTTATGGCAATTGGAAACCATATCAGGCAAAATGTGTTTGACAAAACAGGAATTAAACCTTTCAGCGCTGAGGGATTTGAAAATGCAGAATGGATCCTGGTAGATTACCTCAATGTGGTGGTGCACGTATTTTATAAGGAAAAACGTTATTTCTACCAGCTTGAGGACCTCTGGCACGATGCCCGTATCAGAAAAGTAAGTTAATTAATTAGTACATTTATATCAATGAGTATAGAACCTAACAATCAGAACAAGAACAAGCAGACCCCTCCGAAGAAGTTTAATTTTTATTGGATCTATGGGCTTATAGCCGTTGTGCTTATCGGTTTTCAGTTTTTTCCATTTCAGGGCAACCCGGTTGAATTGAAGGATATTACAAAATTCAACACTGAAATGCTGCAAAAAGGTGATGTGAACCGGATCGTGCTCGTTAATGACGAATATGCCGAGATCTATATCAAACCTGAAGCACTAAAAAAAGCTCCTTATGCAAAAGACAAGGCCCCTGAAAAAGGCCCACAGTATAAATACAAACTTATTTCAGTTGATGTTTTTGTCAACCAGTTAAATGAATGGCAAAAAGACTGGCCCGAAGATCATAAGATCAGGCCTTCGAGCGAGGACCGCCATAATATTCTTCAATATATATTGAGCTGGATACTTCCTTTTGTGCTCATCCTTGTTATCTGGATCTTCATCATGCGCAGGGTTACCGGCGGTGCCGGAATGGGTGGTGGCGGACAGATATTCAATATCGGTAAATCGAAAGCGAATTTATACGACAAGGATACTAAGGTGAATGTAACCTTCAACGATGTTGCAGGACTGGACGAAGCCAAGGAAGAAGTGATGGAAGTTGTTGACTTTCTGAAAAACCCTAAAAAATATACTGCCCTCGGAGGAAAAATACCGAAAGGCGTGTTGCTTGTTGGAAGCCCCGGAACAGGAAAAACATTATTGGCAAAAGCAATGGCGGGTGAAGCTCAGGTTCCTTTCTTCAGCATTTCAGGATCTGATTTCGTGGAGATGTTTGTGGGAGTTGGAGCCAGCCGTGTAAGAGATCTTTTCCGCCAGGCAAGAGAAAAAGCACCATGTATCATATTTATTGATGAGATAGATGCGATCGGCCGTGCCCGTGGAAAGAATATGATCCAGAGCAACGACGAGCGTGAAAATACATTGAACCAATTGTTGGTGGAGATGGATGGTTTTGGAACAGACAAAGGTGTTATCATTCTTGCCGCAACCAACCGTCCCGATGTTTTGGATCCGGCACTTTTACGCCCCGGACGTTTCGACCGCCAGATATCCATAGACAAACCCGATCTCGCCGGCCGCGAGCAGATATTCAAGGTACATCTTAAACCCATTAAAGTTTCTAACGAAGTTGATGCGCATAAACTGGCACTTCAAACACCCGGTTTTGCCGGTGCTGATATTGCGAATGTTTGTAATGAGGCTGCGCTGATAGCTGCCCGTCGCGGGAAGAAGTTTGTTGAGATGCAGGATTTTAATGATGCCATCGACCGTGTTATCGGCGGTTTGGAGAAAAAGAATAAACTCATATCTCCTGAAGAAAAGAAAATTGTTGCCTACCACGAGGCTGGCCATGCCATCTGCGGATGGTATCTCGAACATGCTGATCCGCTGGTTAAAGTAAGCATTGTTCCCAGGGGAATTGCAGCATTGGGCTATGCCCAGTATCTGCCAAAAGAACAATATCTCTATACCAAAGAGCAGCTTATTGATATGATGTGTATGACATTGGGCGGAAGGGCTGCTGAAGAAGTGATATTCAAGAAAATTTCAACAGGTGCGCAAAACGACCTGGAAAGAATAACCAAGATGAGCTATGCGATGGTAACCATCTACGGCATGAATGAAAAAATTGGAAACATATCATTCAACGACCAGCAGCAGGATTACCGCTTCAGCAAACCCTATTCTGAGCAAACGGCAACAGTAATTGATGAAGAGGTAAGAAAGCTTATTGACGCAGCCTATGTGCGCACTAAAGAATTACTCATCTCAAAAAGAGAACAACTCGAGATCATTGCAAAAGAGTTGCTTGAAAAAGAGATCATATTCAAAGCAGATATGGAAAGGCTGATCGGTCACCGCCCGTTTGATGAAAAACATCACGAACTAGTAACCGAGGAAGTAAAAAAAGACGCCATCAACTTTATGGAAAATGGAAAGCATCCTGTAGTTGATCATGTGGTGAACGAGAAAAAAGAAGAAGATACAGAGATTAAATCCTGAGAAAATTATAATATGCAATAATTAGTTTGCAACATTAAAATAAAGGCTGTTCGAATTTGAGCAGCCTTTATTTTTTTCGCTAATTCTTCCTCATTATTTCATTTTGATGATCATTTCAAAACGCAAATAATTTTAGATTTCCTATTGGAATTTAATTTTATTTTTATCAATATCAACACTTCACTCATTCGTAAAAACATTTCGTCCGGTCAATAAAGCCACCCAACTACCTTGAAAACTACCCAACCGCAATTTATTTCAATATAACCTTCTCACTTCCAATTAAGATATCATTTGAGTAAATATTTAATAGGTAAATACCTGCAGGAATTAATTTTCTATGAAATGAAAATCTAACCTTGTTTCCATCGATATGCAAATCAGAATTACCAATCTCAGATTCCATCACAGACTTACCGAGGATATCTGTTAATTGAAAACTTAAAGTATTTATAGCAGGACTGCTGTCGAAAGTTATTTGAATAATTGCTTCCTCTTTCACTGGATTAGGGAAAATCAAAATTCCTGCTTTTTCAAACGGCAATTCCATTATTGCATCGCCAATAGTATCACAACCAGGAATTAAACAACCCATGCTATCAAGTTTTAATACCCAGAAATTTTGATCTTCAATTTCATTATCGCTGTAGGCCGCACCTGTAATAATTAAACCCCCATCATTTGTTAATGCCATATCATGTAAACGATTATCATCATAAATATCTTCATTGGCGGTATAAAATCTTTCCCAATATGGAATACCACTTAGATTAATTTTACTTACTAAGCCAACATAGCTACCAGAAATATTCGAGGCAAAATATCCGGAAACAAAGATATCACCTGATGGTAATTCTTCCACTACTGCTGGAAATAACTGCCCATAAATAAGGGTGTCGAAATCAATTGTCGTATCATAATGCCATAAAATTTCTCCAGTGCTATCAGTGCGAAATATAAATGATCTATATGGTGGCTGAGGAAAGTAAGAACCGACGCCAAAGAATCCCCCGGTTATCGATGGGAGTCCAAAGTCTGGGCAGTCTTCGGTGAAGTGAACATTTGAACTTTCATTGCCGGCAGAATCAATTTCCCTTAACCAATAACCGGGTGGTGAACAATAAACCTTATTGTTTAAGAGGTACAAAGTATCTTTTCCTTTATTCTCAAAATCGCTTGCTGAAGCTTCTCCCAACCCATATCTTTTATCCCATACAAAATTGCCTTCACTGGTTGTTTTTATTAAAACGGAACCAAATGTATCATTAGAATCCCATCCAAGTATAACCAGGCTTCCATCGGTAAATTCTTTTATTTGGTTAGCATACATATAATCATCATAATCAAAATGCCTGAAAAAAATTGTATCTCCGGTGATTGGATCAAATTTCAAAATACTGATCAATGATGTGGCCAGTGTTTGCGTAGTGATGCCTAAAACAATTTTATTATCATTGGTTAATTCACCTGATCTTGGCGGGCAAAAATAGTTTGTTGCAGAATCTCCGACTACTTTCTGCCATATAATATTTCCGTCAAGATCTATTTTGACATATTTCAATTTAAAGTCAAAGTAGTCGTCCATCTCATATCCCCAACCTGTCCCTGATAATATATAACCATCATTAATTGTTATCACACTAAATCCTGTTTCATCTCCATTTGAAAAATCAATCGTCTTGTTAAAAGTCACTTGCGCATTGATTGGACAATGTAATAATAAACTTGCTAAAAAAAATATTTTATTGTGGCTTAACATTAAATTCATTCTACTCTTTTACAATTTTTTTGATTTCAAAAGGTTGGTTATTTTATAATTCCCCTCAGGGTTCTGCTGCATCCAAAGTTACGCAATTTCGACGATGCTAGCTGTCGCTACTTGAATTTCTCAGCAGGGTTCGGCCCTCAAAAAAAAATATATTTACCGGGCCAACCCTGCGTCGGGTTAAGTGTTGCCGTAATATTGTATTTTAGCTATATGGCAACGAGAACATTGCAAACTGAAAAGAATATTACTTTCTTTATTACATTCACCTGCTTCAAATGGTTGAATTTATTTGATTTAACAAATTTGTACGATGATATTTATAAGTGGTTTGACGTGGTTACCAAATTGGAAAATAAGTTATTAGGCTACGTAATTATGCCAAACCACTTGCATGCTTTGATATTATTAAGAGACGAATTGAATACGATCAATGAATTAATTGCGGAAGGCAAGAAATTTAGAGCCTGGGAGATCGTTAAGCGGTTAAAAGAAAAAAACCTGAACCATATTCTAAAAATCCTTTCGGAGGGTGTTACAAATTCAATGCAAAAAAAGGGATCCAGGCATAAAGTGTTTACGGATTCGTTTGATTGCAAGCGATGTTATGATTCAAATTTTATTCAACAAAAACTCAATTACATACACTGGAACCCTGTTAAAGCAGGATTAGTACCTCAGCCAGAAGATTATCTGCATAGCTCTGCGGGATTTTATTTAACCGAAAAGCAG
>JBIOHA010000083.1:0-10296 GCA_044448625.1 Chitinophagales bacterium
ATAGAAAATAAATTACTTCACCATTACTTTTTGCATAGAAGTATTTAAACCATCGCTTGCAGTGACAACATAGATGCCCGAAGAGAAATTGCTGCAGTCAATTGTATGGCTAAAATTTAATCCGGGTTCCATAGTCTCTTTGTATACTACTTGTCCGGTGATATCAAATATTTTAATTGTAATGGTTCCATTTTGAAGCGCATCTCCAACGAAAATATTAATTTGTTCAGAGGCAGGACTTGGGAAAACATGGATATAAATTGTTTGGGTTTCTGTACCTGCCGAACTGTTAGCAATAGTCTCATAATAATAATTTGTAGCCCAGTAATTAAACACTGTTCCGGTGATGTTTGAGGAATCATCGATATTTTCGATATAGCCATTACCGACCATATAATTTTCTTCTTTATAGATAGGGTTCCCGTATGCATTATATTGAAATCTATAATCTGCACCATAAACCCATTCACCGGAAGGATCACTAACAGTTGAAAACTGGGTTAATTCTATCAGTTGTTTTGACCCATTATAATCGTAATCAACAATAAATTCAGCCCCCCATTGACCGATAATTTTATACAGCGTTAACAGTTTGTTGTCATCATATTCAAAAATTTCGATTGAAGTTGTATCAATCGTTTCATAATATTCTGAATAATTGTATTTAATGATTGAGTCAATTTTATTATATTGATTGTAGCTGTAAGATATGAATGAAGTATCGGTTTCGTCTTCCCAAGAATCAATTAAAGTTACTGAACTGATAAGATGTTCTGAATATCCTATTGAAGTTTTTTTGTAATTGTCCCAGTTAATTCCATCCCAGGAAAAATTATTTATTTCGGTAAGGTCCGTTCCTGAATGATTATATTCCGTTTTATAAGAAAATGCGTATTCGCCGGTTTCTACATTAAGATCCTCGTCGATTTTTTCTGTTAGGTTTCCTGTTGCACCATACAAGAGATTTCTCCGTCCGGGATATTGACCCGTCCAATGTGATTCTGTAAAGAGCCCATCCATATAATGATACCATGCCTCATAAATTGTATCAATCACTCCTTCAAACGTATAGGTTTTGTAATAGTAGGATAATTTACCGTTATCATCATAATCGTAATGATAAAGCAGAAAATCACTCCAGCCATTTTCTGAAGATTCCGTAATCCTTCCTGAATCGAAAGATTGTGAGTATCCAAAACTTTCATTCCATTCATCATGATATTCATTAAAAGTCAGCACACTATCATAAGCAATATTATTATCCAATTGTAAATTATAATAATGATCTCTTAGTAAAAAATCATGATTATAGTAATTTTGAAAATCATACCAGTTTGAAAAATTTATATAGTACTCCAAAGTATCTGGCGGAATAAAAAGATCAGAATTGAAAGGATTTTCATAAATATTATTTTTATCAGCATAGTAAAACCTTGCTGAATCGCAATTCAAAAAATTATCATTTGAAAAATTATATTCGCCAAAGTTTTTGTACCCGATCAATCTTTCAGTTATACCTTGCTGTGCATCAGCATGCCTTGTAAGTAGTGCAATGAAAAATACGGCAATAGATGATTTCATGCCTGGGAGTTATATATGTAAAGATATGAATGCTGGATGAATAGTTGCATTGATTTATGAACTAGTATCAGTTGGCAGTCACAGTCTCAGTAGGCAGTAGCAGTTGGAAACGAGTAATATAAATACGACAGAGCCCACTCATTACTCATCATTCATTACTCATTTAATTCCACTCCACAAACTGGTTGATCTGATTATTTACAGTCCTCAGCGTCGACTCATTAAAAAAATGATCATCCTCATTTAATTCGATATCAATTTTCGATATCGGTAATCTATTCCAGTGCACGTCCATTTTCAGGTGAAGTAGAATCCCGGTTAAATGTTCCATGCCTCTTAAATTTCCTGCCCGACCGGTGGCAACGCCAACCAATAGTGCTTTCTTAAAATAAAATGCCTTTTTAATATCCGCAGCATCCATTAATAATTTTAAGACACCAGGAACGGATCCGTTATATTCAGGAATAATAAAAATAAATTTATCAGCTTGAAAAAAATACTCCTCCTGAAGTTTTAAAAACGTTTCATCATCCTCATCATAAATATGTGTATCCAATAATGATTTCGGCAGGTTTTCAAGTGTAAACAATTTATGTTCGATATTTCTCGACGACAATAATCTCCCATATTCATTTGCCACTTTTAAAGTGTTGCTGTCTTTGCGGTTGGTGGCGGATATGATGGTGATCATGGTGAGTGGTGAGTGGGGAATGGGGAATGGTCAGTGGTGAGTGGGGAATTAATAAATGTACCTGTGCACCGAAGTGTAAATGTAATAATTGGGTTCATCCTCATTAGGATGTTTCGTTTTTTATTGTTAATTTTTATTGAGATGATAATTTTTTTGTTAATCAATTACGCTTCAGGTTATGGTTCGTCAATTGGCACATTTGCACTTATGTGAATTTAAACATTGGTGCATTTGCCCATTAGTCCTCTCTTAATAATTAATCCCAAATCTCAAAATCGTTGTTTCTTATCCACAAAACCAATTTTCCCTGTTTAAAAGTTTAAAGCCAAATTCCGTTGTACCGAAAGTTAACAACTTAATTTTACGGTTTGTTCAGAAACCCGGGATTGAATCACCCGAAAAAAAATACCTAACTATAAATGGGAAAAATCATAGCAATAGCAAATCAAAAAGGCGGTGTAGGAAAAACCACTACAGCCATTAACCTGGCAGCAAGTCTCGCTGTGCTTGAATTTAAAACATTGCTGGTGGATGCTGATCCGCAGGCAAATTCAACAAGCGGCGTTGGTTTCGACCCTAAGGAAAACAGGATCAATATTTATGATTGTCTCATGAACGACAAGCAGGTTAAAGACGCTATTGTTGAAACTGAAACACCCAATCTCCATTTATTGCCATCGCACCTCGACCTTGTTGGAGCGGAAATCGAGCTCATAAATCATCCTAACCGCGAACGCATCCTCAAGACAATGATCGATGAGGTGAAAAATAATTACGATTATATTTTTATTGATTGCTCCCCTTCGCTCGGACTTATCACTGTAAATGCCCTGACCGCTGCCGATTCGGTACTTGTTCCTGTTCAATGCGAATACTTTGCGCTTGAAGGCCTCGGCAAGTTGCTGAATACAATAAAAATTGTGCAGAACCGTTTAAACAACCCGCTGCAGATCGAGGGTATTTTGCTCACGATGTATGATGCGAGATTGCGTTTGAGCAACCAAATTGTTACGGAAGTGAAAAGGCATTTTTCAGAGATTGTTTTCGATGTGATCATTCACAGGAATACAAAATTGGGTGAGGCGCCAAGTTTTGGAAAACCGGTTATCATGTATGATGCCGACAGCACAGGAGCAATTAACTATCTAAACCTCGCACGAGAAATCTTGCAAAAGAACGGTGGCATAAATACACAGCAAACGAATGAGTTGCTGAATATTAGTCAAAATTGAGGTGGTATCAGGTATCAGGTATCTGGTATCAAGTATCAGGATAAAGCAATAACTCAGAACTCAGAACTCAGAACTCAGAACTCAGAACTCAAAACCCTTAACTTTGTAACATGAGTCAAAAAAAATCAGATCTGGGTAAAGGAATCAGGGCACTGCTCGAAAGCATGGATGCTGATGCCTCTATTGATCTCAATGATAAAAAGTCCAACAAGGAATTATCCGTCACCAATACTGTATTACTTGATCATATTGAAATAAACCCATTTCAGCCACGTGCTGATTTTGATGAGATTGCTTTAAAAGAATTAAGCGATTCGATAAAAATTCACGGAATAATTCAACCTGTTACTTTAAGGAACATCGGAACAAATAAATTTCAACTTATTGCGGGTGAGCGGAGGGTACGTGCAGCAAAAATGGCGGGTTTAAAAGAAGTGCCTGCTTTTATTCGTGCAACCAACGATCAGGAAATGCTTGAAATCGCATTGATCGAAAATATTCAACGTGAAGATCTTAATGCGATGGAAATTGCCATTCACTTCAGAAGGCTATTGGATGAGTGCAATTTAACCCACGAAGCATTAGCTGAAAGGGTGGGAAAAAACAGGACTACTGTCACTAATTTTTTGCGATTATTAAAATTACCACCAGATATTCAACGCGGTCTAAAAGAAAAGAAAATTACAATGGGCCATGCCCGTGCAATTATTAACCTTGATGACCCTATTGCTCAGATAAGCCTGTATAAAGAAATTATTGAAAAAAACTTATCGGTGCGTGAAGTGGAGCTGGCGGTAAGAAATTATCAAAATAAAAAATCACCCGCTAAAAAAACTGCAGCCACCGTTCCATTTGAAATAAGAAAAATACAGGACGAAATGGCTTCTCATCTTTCCACTCGTGTTCAGATCAAAAGAACAACACAGGGAAAAGGAGAGATCATCATTTCATTTTTTTCTGACGACGACCTTTTCCGCTTAAAAGAAATTATTGAAGATTAATTCAGGGTTGTGAAGGATGGAAAAATATTTATCATAATTTTTTTATTGATCTCGAAATTCACTTTCGCTCAGGTTGATACAATAATAACAATTCCTGATGCGGATACTACAATTGCTTTTACTGAAGTAATTGATACAAACAAGACTCCCTTTCCCCAAAATTTATGGTCGCACGATCCGCATTCTGTTGGCAGGGCTGCATTATATAGTGCCGTGATACCAGGACTCGGCCAGGCATACAATGGAAAATACTGGAAGATACCCATCGTTTATGCAGCACTGGGAACGGGAGGCTATTTTATTTATGCGAATTCGATCATTTATAAGGACCTAAAAAATACTTACATCCTCCGAACGGATGCTGATTCTACCACCAACGATGATTATATTAATGTTTACGGAAGCGAACAATATGTTGGCGATATCACCGATGATTATCTACTTACTTATGTCGACACATGGAAAAGATACAGCGATCTCGCTGTTATCATAACCTCATTTTTATATATTCTAAATATTGTCGACGCGGTTGTTGATGCGCATCTTTATGATTTTAATGTAAGCGACGATCTGAGTTTGCATATAAGGCCATACTTTTTGCCAAAAAATTATTCAACACCGGGGAGTTATAATAGTTTCGGAATAAACTTAAATTTCAGTTTGAAATGAAGATAGTACTTTTAGGATATGGCAAAATGGGGAAGGCGATTGAAGAAGTGGTGAATGCATTTAATAAAGAAGGAGAAGAACCTATTGATATCATTTTTAAATTCAACAGCCAAAACAACTCTGCACTTACTGCAGAAAATTTACAAAAAGCAGATGTGGCGATAGAATTCACAACCCCCGCAACCGTTGTTAAAAATTTGAAACTCTGTATTGACGCAGGCGTACCCGTTGTAACAGGAACCACAGGATGGTATGATGTATTGAACGAGATTACTGCGTATTGCAATAAAAACAACGGCACACTTTTATATGCTGCCAATTTCAGTATTGGTGTAAATATTTTCTTCGAGATAAATAAAAAACTCGCGGAATTAATGCGGGATCGCCGTTATAAAATTAAGGTGGAAGAAACACACCATACCCAAAAGCTAGACGCCCCGAGTGGAACTGCGATCAGGATAGCAGAACAGATCATCGAAAATCATCACAGGAAAAAAAGTTGGGTGAACAGGGAAACCAATGATCCGGAAGAACTGGAAATTATTTCACGCCGAAAAGAAAATATTCCGGGCACACATGAAGTTATTTATACATCCGAAGCTGATGAGATCAAATTGGCGCATACTGCATTTTCCAGAAAGGGTTTTGCGGAAGGGGCATTGCTGGCAGCTCGATGGATAAAAAATAAAAAAGGGGTTTTTACAATAAATGACGTTTTAGGAATATGATATCCTCAACAATGGAGTAGTGGAATATGAAGATCGTAAACACAATTATTTTAATATTATTTCAGATCGTTGTTTTTTCCCAGACAAAACTTGACACTATTGGAATTAACAGGCTAAATGGCGGAATAAAAGCACTATCTCTCGACGCAGACCTCATGCATGCAAGCTGGGGATTTTGCATTACCGACCCTAAAACAGGAAAAATAATTTCCGAATATAATTCTGAAAAAAGTTTGATGCCCGCTTCCAATATGAAAGTGGTTACTACCATCACCGCTTTAAATCTGCTTGGAGAAAACTATACTTATTCCACAGCAATTGAATACGACGGAACAATTACAAAAGAAGGTGTGCTCGATGGCAATTTATATATCCGAGGTAGTGGCGATCCTTCATTAGGCAGCAGCAGAATGGATTCAACACTTCGGTTTGATTCATTGTTTAATGTATGGGCAATAGAAATTAAAAATAAAGGAATTAAAAAGATCAACGGCAATATAATCGCCGATGCATCTGCATTTGAAGATTATGGAACACCGGGTAGCTGGAATTGGGATGATATCGGACAATATTATGGAGCCGGACCATTAGGATTAAATGTTTATGAAAATAAATACACCATTTATTACTCAACAGGTAGCTCCGTATCGAAGGTGGATAGTATTTTTCCCGCAATTGACGGGCTTACTGTTTATAATGATGTAAAAGTTGGCGGCTCTGGTGATGCGGCATATATATACGGTGCCCCTGATAATTATTACAGATATGTTGTTGGCTCTATTCCATCCAATAAAAAAGCATATGAAGTGGATGGTTCAATGCCTGATGCACCATTGTTTGCCGCACTCGAATTAAAAAAAGCATTAACGGGAAAAGGAGATGAAGTTGTAAAACAGGCTACCACCGTTTACGCAATGAAGCGTGAAAAGATAGAGATCAATAATCAGCGTAAATTATTATTTGAGTATAGGTCGCCAATACTTAAGGATATTGTTTATCATACCAATCAAAAGAGCGTGAATTTATATGCTGAGGCATTATTAAAAACCACAGGTATGGTTGTGCTTAATGACGGAAGTCGGGAAGCTGGAGCAAAGGCAATAACAACCTATTGGGCAAACCGAAATATCGATCTCACAGGATTTAATATGGAAGACGGAAGCGGACTTTCGCGATTAAATGTTGTAACTGCAAAACAGATGTGCGGATTTTTGAATTACGAATTAAAGCAACCTACGTTCGCAGCGTTTAAATATTCTTTGCCTATTGCCGGCCAAACAGGAACATTAAAAACCATTGCCGATGGTACAGCTGCTTCGGGAAAAATATTTGCAAAAAGCGGTTCGATGTTCAAGGTGCGTTCCTATTCCGGTTATGTTCAAACAAAAAGCGGCGACATGCTCACATTTTGTGTCATTGTAAATAATTACACCTGCGGCACCGCTGAAATAAAATCAAAACTGGAAAAATTGATGGTGTGGATGGTGGGACTTTGAACAGCCGATAATCAGCCGATGAACAGCCGATGCTTGATACTTGATACTGGATCCATTCTGCATTTTTTCATACTTCTTACTTCACACTTCATACTTCTAACTTCTAAACATCTCTATGATTATGCGTATACAAATTCAACCATAGCGATCGGGAAAAGCGAAATAAATAAGGTGATGCTAAGATCCAGGATGAAGCAACTATAATAAAAGAGGTTGTAGTATCTAATCTAAATACAAACCGGAACAGTGAAAAAAATATCAAGCTTGAAAAAACGCCTAATGCATAACTCAAATACATGGCGCCATAATAAAACCCGGTTTCAGGTTCAAACCTCAATCCGCAGTTAGGACAAGCCCTATGCATCCGGGCCATATCAGAAAATTTATAGGGATTTTTATTTACAAACAGTTTCGTCTTATGACATCTCGGGCATTTTAATAACACGATGTCACCGAGTCTTGAATCAGAAAAAGCCATGTGTAAAATTACCATATCTTTTATGAACACTCATTCCGGTTGCGCTAATAATAATATATATACTAAAAAAAATGCTATTTGCGTTTAACAGGCCGTGCGACACATACTCCAAATTTCCATATTCCTATTGCTAATAAATCCGGTGCAGGCGCAAAAATTTCTAATAGCCTACAATGCGGGGAATTATGAAAAATCGCTCGACCTTTCCAAAAAAACCATCGATAAGGATCCAAAGAACCTGGATGCCTATCTTATCAAAGCGATGAGCTACATGCACCTCGCTACCAATGAGGAAACGAAAAGCGATTATTACTCAGGAATAGAAACCTCCATCTCCACCCTTGAATTCATAATATTAAAAGATAAAAAAAATATATTTCTCCCTCCGCATCAGGAAGAAGTTGATTCGTTGATGAGCAATGCATTTATCAAAGCTGAAGATTATTTTTCAAACGAAAAATATAAAAAATCGGAAGCACTCATTGACAGGTTGATCAAGATTACACCAACACCCGAATATTTTTTTCTCAAGGGACAATTATTGATGGTACAGGAAAATGAAGATGTTGCAATTGCCATGTACAATAATGCTGCTTCCAAAATTTATATAGACTCTAAATCAGGAAAACTACCACAGCCCTATTTATCTGAAGCATTTATTGAACTGGGAAATGCAATTTACGAAGATGGTGACGACAAAGCTGCAAACATCATTTTTTACAGGGCGGCAGTGTTATTCAACAATGATGATGTAGACGATGCTTATTATAATTTTATCGGATGGCAGGCCGGAAGATTAAATGAATATAGTGAAGCTAAACAGTACGACAGTTTTCTTTTGAATATGGACAGCGCCGATAATGTGTTGAATAAAAAGGAAAAGATGAGTGAGCTGAAATGGGAAGTGATCGTTAAATACTATAATGCGATGGTAGAACAAACAAATTACCAGCTTGCTGATTCTGTTTTAACGGCTTATTCCTGTTCTGAAAATTATCAGGCGTCTATTCCGCTCATCTATAGTAAGATCATCGATAATACAAGAGTGGTAAATTCCTACGAGGGAACAAAAGTGATTGCTGCAAGAAATGAAACGCAAACACTCATCAATTTGTACAACTGCTTGCGCAATGATGTAAAAGGCGAAATGGTATTGTTTGATATATTGGACTCTTTGCTCGTTTATGAAAAATATACAGAAAGTTTTAAAATTTTATACAATGCATCGGTGATTATAAAAGATAAAAAGAAAATTGCCGCAGTGGGAGATAAAATATACCAGCTGCTAAAAAATGCCACTGATACAATTAATTCGTCGGTCGACATGTATGAACTTACTCAATACTTCCCAGATAATAAAAATTTTAAAACACTTCAGCAAAATACAACCATTCAGCAAATTGGTGTTTTAATTGACAAAAATAAATTTTCAGAAGCTGGTGAATTGTTGCGACGACAATTGGCAATCAATAAAAATGATGCAACATTGAAATCGCTTTACAAAAAATGGGTAATTCGCGATTACGTGGTAAATTACAGAACCGGCAATGATTGGATAATGAATAGTGCTACATGGAACGGATCGGTAGATAATTGTAATCCTGGAAAATTATCGGAAGAATACCAACAAAAATTTTTGCAACGCCTGAATTATGTAAGACGCATTGCCGGGGTTCCCGATAAATGTGAATTGCGTGAATCATGGAACGTAAAATGCCAGGCCGCCGCATTAATGATGACAGCCGAAAGTTCTTTATCACATGGCCCCGGAAAAGATTGGGCATGTTATTCTGAAGCAGGAGCAACGGGAGCGGGTAATTCAAATTTATCGTTGGGCGCTTCCGGTTTATATGCTTTAATGGGCCAGGTGGATGATGATGGTTCAAACAATACCGCAGTTGGTCACCGGCGATGGATATTAAATCCCTATAGAAAAGTTTTTGGTCATGGCAGCACAAACAATGCGATGGCATTTTGGGCGCTTGGCGGAGAAAATAGTAATTATACAGATGAGGAAACAAAAAAATTTGATGACCAATATGTTGTATGGCCACCCGAATATTTTTGTCCCACTGATTTTTATACGGCCCGCTGGTCATTCTCATTAAGCAATGCAATTTTTGATGAGACAACGGTTGAAATGTATCATGGTAAAGAAAAGATCAATTGTACAGTATTGGAAGAAAAAAGCGGTTACGGTTTGAGCACATTGGTTTTTGAACCCGAATTAAATGCAATTACTTTTTCCGGTGAAGAAATATTTACTGTCATCCTTAAAAACGTAAAATTATATTCATACGATTATTCCATATCTGAAGGAAAAACAATTAATAAAGATTATAGTTATTCCACTACATTTTTCCGAATTGAATACTAGTTTTTTCATTCGTCACTCGTCAATGGTGAGTGGTGAGTGGGGA
>JBIOHA010000084.1:0-10246 GCA_044448625.1 Chitinophagales bacterium
CTCCTGATCTGCGTTTATCTGCGCAATCTGCGGGCGGATTTTACTTAGTCAATGTTAGCGCTCTTTAACCCCCGAACTGCCATAGCCACAAAGCCTCAAAGAACACAAAGTTTCGCGAAGAAATAATAAGATATTACGTATCTCCTGATCTGCGTTTATCTGCGCAATCTGCGGGCGGATTTTACTTAGTCAATGTTAGCGCTCTTTAACCCCCGAACTGCCATAGCCACAAAGCCTCAAAGAACACAAAGTTTCGCGAAGAAATATTAATTTGAAAACAACACCGAATCCAAACTCATTAATCATTCCTGATTAATTTTGACGCACGTGCTATTAAATGAAAAAGATACGATTGCAGCATTGAGTACCGCACCGGGTATAGGTGCTATTGCCGTATTGCGCATGTCGGGGCCGGAAGCAATTAAAATCACTTCTGAAATATTTATTGGGGCTGATCTTTTATTGGCAAAATCGCAAACACTTCACTTCGGTATTATTGAATATCTCGGAATAAAGATCGATGAAGTGGTGGTGGGAATATTTAAAAATCCGTATTCATACACCGGAGAAGATATTATTGAAATTTCCTGTCATGGCTCTCCATATATTCAGCAGCAGATACTCAATTTATTGATATTGCGTGGCGCCCGTTTAGCCAAGCCCGGTGAATTTACTATGCGTGCATTTTTAAATGGAAAAATGGATCTCTCGCAGGCAGAGGCCGTTGCCGATCTTATCGCGGCAGAAACAAAAGCTGCACATGATATTGCATTAAAACAAATGCGGGGCGGTTATAGCACCGAGTTGGAAAATCTGCGTTACGAATTAATTCATTTTGCTTCTCTGATCGAACTCGAACTTGATTTTAGTGAAGAAGATGTTGAATTTGCAGAACGCGATCATATGTTGAAATTGATAGAAAAAATTAATACTGTATTGAACGGTTTAATTAGATCATTTGAACTGGGCAACGTTATTAAAAATGGTATCATTACCGTAATTGCCGGAAGGCCCAATGCGGGCAAATCCACTTTGTTGAATGCATTGCTCAACGAGGAGCGTGCAATTGTAAGTGCAATTCCGGGAACAACAAGAGATACAATAGAAGAAGAATTAAATATCAACGGAATTATTTTTAGATTAATTGATACTGCAGGTATTCGCGAAGCAAAAGATGAAATAGAAAAAATGGGTGTTGAGCGCACAATGGAAAAAATAAAAACTTCCACATTGCTCATCTATGTTTTTGATGTAAATACAATGACATTAAACGAAGTAAGATCCGATCTTGATAATTTAATTGAATCTGGCGATAAACTTTTGGTGATCGGAAATAAAATTGATACCCCCGATGGCGGAAAACAAATAGCAAAATTCTTCGAACTCGAACCCGATGCATTTATATCCTCCCTCCAAAAAACCAATATCGACGAATTAAAATCCATCATGTATAAAAAGATCATCAGCGACGACATCAACCTCGATTCCGCTATCGTCACCAACACCCGCCACCTCGAAGCCCTCCAAAAAGCCCGCACCTCCCTCGATGAAGTACTCACCGCCCTCAACAATAAAATAAGCGGAGAATTAACCGCATTACATATTCGCTACGCATTAAATGCGATTGGTGAAATAACAGGGCAGATAACGAATGATGATTTGTTGGATAATATTTTTAGGAAGTTTTGTATTGGAAAATAATACTCCCCTAAAGATTTCAATCTTTTATCACCGTAACAGTTTTATCAATGCGAATATTATGGAGGTGCAATAAATAAAAACCAGGTGCAAGACCAGAAATATCGAACATTTCTGTCGCGGGATTGAATTTTGTTTTTATGAAAACCGTTTCACCGAAAAGATTTTTGATCTCCAGTGTCGCATCATAAATTGGAATTGAGGTTTTTATCATTATGGATTGCGAAGCCGGATTTGGATAAAGCATAACCGTGATCTCTGAAAAGTTATTAATAAAATCGGCCGGGCCCACGGCAAAACAAGCAGACGTGTCCACACATCCATTTTGATTAATGATTACTGCAAATTCACTGGCATATTCGGGCGTGAAAGATTGATCAGTTGCCCCTTCAATTGCAAGATAACCATCCAGGCAATCGACCCATTGATAGGCCGCACCGGAGGCCTGAGCTATTAAAGATGTATCCAGTGTATAGGTGGAAACGTCGATTTCATTAACCGTCAATGACAAATTTATAATTGAATCACATCCAAACATCGAATTGAGGTACGCTGTATAAAATCCCGTGTCAAAATATTCAATTTCATGAAAAACGAATGCCTCACCGGCGCATATATCAGCTTCAATTGTGTCGGTATAAAGCGGATGAACATCCAAATGAGTCAGTATAATACTGTCGCAACCATGAAATGTAAAAAGGCTATCGTAATAAATTCCAGTTGTCGTATAAATATGCACTCCAACCGGATAACTTTCACCATCACATATTTCAGGAAACATCTCAACATTATAGATGGGATTTACAAGTAAGATCGTCGTAACAGAGCTGTCGCACCCGAGGTACGAATTAAAATGATCAACATAAGTTCCCGATGTTGAATACGTGTTGAATCCAACAGTAAAACTTTCCCCCTCACATATTTCAACCATTTGAGTTATATCAAAATCAGGTATCACATCAATTACTGTATTCAAAACTGAATTTGTAAAAACAGGATCATTGTAATCAAAATAAATAGCAGATCTGTTTTCAATGACAGATCCGGTAGGAGTTGCAGGCAAGGGCCTGATTTCAAAAATCACATACCCATGACTTTCAGCCTCGTTTGTTGTACTGTCAGGAAGGTGAATATTATTATAATTAAATTTAAGCACATTACCGGGTAAAATTTCTGTGAACATTGCGTGGCTCTTTCCGACAACCGCGAGAGAATTTATATCAAGCCACTCAGAAAGAGTATCAAGCACATCAATATTAACTGCTTCGGCGGTTCCGGTATTTTGAAATGTAATTGTATACGTTAATGTCTGATCAGGTAAGATATATCCTGCATCACAGTCACCGTCCGGGTAAACAAATTTTATATTCGGATCTACAGGAATCAATACGGGGAAAGTATAATTTCTGTAATTATTCGTAGTATCAATATCCCAAATTGCGGGCGTGATTGAAAGGTTAAGATTAATTTCATCTGAATCGCTCGCTTCTTCGCTGGTATGAAAATACAGGTGTTGTGTAATATGAAATCCATCATAAATCAGGTCGGTAAAATTCCAAATCAATGAATCGCCATAAATAAAATCCGGTTCACTGTCGACGCTGTCAATAATTAAAAGTGTATCAATTTCTAAAATCAATGAACCTGAAACAGGAAAACATCCCTCATTTAATGCATCGAGCCAAATATTACCATGAACTCCCGGAGTAAAGTATCCGGTAATAAGATTTGCCTGTAGGTCAAATCCTGTAGTAGTTACGGGGCCATTCACAAGAACAGAGGAACTTCGATTACATCCATCCGCATCTTCGGCCGTCAAAGTATAAATACCGATCGTATCAATAAAAACGATGGAATCATTAATAGCCGGTATGGTATTCCACACATAATTGTAAGGTGAAATCCCGCCAAAGGCATGTCCTGCCCCATAACCATCGATTGCGCATGTTTGATCTGCAACAGAATCGATCATTAACCCAAAAGTTGAGCATGCAGACTGACGCATTTTTAAAATAAATGCATCCTTATCACCATAGGCAGTAATATTTAGGACGCTGTCACCCGGATCAAAATCAAATGTTGACTCAAATTCACCGGCAACATAAAAATATTCCGAATTATCTACGCCAAATTCCAGAGAATATTCGGTTGAAGGGCCTCCGATTGAATTCGCGAAAATGAAATTTCCATCACTGTTTAATTTTTCAAAAAACCAGTCTGTTGATCCCAGGCTTGTGAGGTAAGTAACTCCGGGTCCCGGGTCTGCATCAAAGGTATCAGTAAACCCACCGGCGAGATAAATATTTTTTGCTGAATCAACGCAAATTCCTTTTGAAGTTTGTGAATTTTCATCGCCATGTGTTATCGCCCAGATCAAATTATTTCCGGGGTCAGTTTTTATTACATATAAATCATAATATCCCGCACTTGTCACATTGAATTCCGCTACTGTCATATCAATATCAACGGAACCCTGATATGCTCCGGTATAATATTTATTCCCATCCTGATCAACAGCTATTCCGCCATAAACGTCGTTTTCAGCGTTCCCGATTTTACCGACATTAACAAATGTTCCGTCTAACGTTAATTCAAGAAAAAATGTATCAAAGTATCCTGCGCTGGTAAGATTGTGCGTTGGGGGACCCGGGTCAAAATCCACGGTATAATAAAAAGATCCACCGAGAAATACAGAATTTTCCTGAACGATTAATTCTCTCGAGAATTGCTGGTTGCTGCCTCCGAATTGACTTGCCCAGATATAATTTCCATCACTGTCTAATTTCTCAAGTAAAATATCCTGGGCATCAATACTTGTAAAATTGTTGGTTACCGGGCCTGGATTTACATCGATCGTGCCTGCAAAAAGCGCAGAAAAATAAATATTTCCTGCTGAATCACGTGCAACCCGGGTTGCGGAACAACCAAAAGTTACAGCAGAATTTCCCATGGTTTTAACCCATAGAAAATTTCCATTCATGTCGATCTTGAGAATAAAAATATCCGATGATAAAATACCTCCAAAGCTTGTTTTTAGATATTCATCAGGGCCGGGATCAAAATCAGCGGTATATGAAAAAGAACCAACACAATACACATTTCCTTCATTATCGGCAGTTATACCATTTCCGTTGTCGTATCCATTGCCGCCAAGAGTGACTCCCCAGATCAGGTTCCCCAATGAATCTGTTTTTTGAATAAAAATATCCGAATAAGCTTCTGCGACTAAAATCAGAGAATCGGGGCCTGCATCAATATCAATTGAGTCGTAATAAAAACCGGTGGAATATATGTTACCGACTGAATCGACATAAAAATCATTTACTCTGTCTTCGCCCGCGTTTCCAAAAGTATTTGCCCAAACGTAATTGAACTGACCAAAAGAACTTTGCATAAATCCAATAAAATAAATCAGGAAAATAAAAAGGCCCAGGTGTTTCATGTTTGAAAATTTTGCTCATAAAGATAAAGAAACTTACGGTTTTTCCTGCGAATAACGGATTTTCTTCATATTTAATAAACAGGTCTTTCAGTTCTTTATCACTGAATTCATTGATCGATACTCATGGTTTATGAATTAACCAGAAATAAAAAGTCATTCAATAGTATCTTCGGCTTTTAACAGGATATTTTTTATGAGATGGATAACACGGGAACGTCCCAAAATAGACCGCATCGCCTGCCCTTGGCTCATTAAAAGATTTATTGACAAAGATGCTGAGATAATTTATGTTCCTTTTAAAGAAGTTCTTCCAAAATCAAAAAAGTTAAAAGCTATTCCTTTTGATATTCCTGATGTCGAATATACCCACTACGGAAATAAATGCACCTTCGACTATTTTCTTGAAAAATATATGTTGAAAGATAAAGCCCTTTTGGTGATGGCAGGTATAGTGAGAGGTGCCGGTACTGACAGGCATGAAATCGCTGCTCAGTCGTCTGGGTTATGGGCAATATCTGCCGGACTTGCAGAAAACATAAAAGATGATCAGGAACTGCTGGAAAAAGGAATGGTGATTTATGATGCGCTGTATACCCGGGCAAACATCTGCAAAATATTAAACATATTCAGAATCCTTTTGAGAGATTGCTGATTGATGTATTTAATAAATTCATTAAACAAAAACCGGCAGGAAATAAAAAGCAACCGGCATGGGTTAAGGAATTAAGTAAAGCAACCGCAGTTTATATTTAGGAAAAGCTAAAAGAAATTTCTCCAACTCTGTAAATGGCTGATTTGCTGATCTGTTTATGTTCAATCTGTTTCAAATTTGCCCCTTAAAATATTATTGTCAGGTTTCTTTTCAACAAATTCAGGTGATGCAAAAAGTCATCAACAGGGTAATTAAAATACAAGGGTAATTATTATTTTCACTGCTTTATATTTGAGCAGGCACTTAATATTTAACTATTTTTTGAGTCTCCGTATTTTTGTTATCAAAATATTGTATCAAATAAATTCCGGGCAATATGTTCTCCGTGTTTAATTTGGCCTGATGTGAAAAAGAATTTACATGAAGTATTTCCTTTCCTGTAAAATCAAATAAAATAATTTCACCGGATAATGAGCAATTGGAAATTAATATTTCGTTTGTAAAAGGGTTGGGCGATATGGTGATAGTATTATCATAAGTATTCATTTCTGCACCGCTAATAAATATATTGTAGCATGATGATGTGTCGATGCATGGCGCATTTGTAATTATAACAGCATATGATCCGCTTACTATGGCTGTACAGCTTTGGTTCGTTTCGCCGGGTAATATTGCGCCGGTGCTACAATCCATCCATTGATAAATAACGCCTGCAATATTTGCGGTTAGCGTATTTCCATATTGCACAACCGATATATCAGTAATGGTTAAATTAAGGTTTATAATAAGAATACTATCACATCCTGCAAAGTTGGTGAGTGTGTCATAATAGGTTCCGCTTGTAAAATATGTTTCATCTCCGCTCGGAACAGTATAGCTATTGCATGCTGCGGCAGGAAGGATACTCATGGTATTGCACCCTGAAACATTATATCGTGCCAATGCAAAATTCTTATTAATCAAATTTGTAGTTTCGCCGGAGACAACAATTTTTCCATCAGCTTGCAAAGCTGCAGCGTTTCCTGAATCATAGGTTCCACCAAAATCAGTCAACACCTTACCGCCTATTCCAAAGGTATTATCGGGAGTACCATCACTGTTGTACCGGGCCAATGCAAAATCATAATAAGTATCATTATAACTCCATCCTGAAAGGGCAATTTTCCCATCTGGCTGAATTATTACTGAAACTGCATCATCGTAGGTGTTTATCCCGAAGCTGGTTGACAATTTACCACCGATACCAAAAGTATTATCTAACATACCATCGGTATCGTATCGTGCAAACGCAAAATTTTCATCTGCCCAATCGCCGCTTGCACCTACCAGCAAAATTTTATTATCCGGCTGAATTGCTAATGAAAATCCCTCATCACCAGAAATGTCAAAATCTGTAGTTACAAATCCACCTACTCCAAATGTATTGTCAATTGATCCATCAGGATTATACCTTACGATTGCGAAGTCGAAACTTGAAGTGACATAACTAAATCCTGCCACAACAATTTTATCATCAGATTGCAGTTTAACAGTAAATGCCTGATCGCTGCAGCATGCACCAAAATTAGTTGTTACTTTCCCGTCAAAATCAAATGTATTATCCAAACTACCGTCACTATTATATCTTGCCATAGCAAATTCATCGGTTGCGGTTGCTGCTATATGAACGGCACCGACAGCTACAATTTTCCCGTCGGGTTGAATTACAACGCAATGCGCCGAACCATCAGTGCCGGTAAAATAGGTATTAACTTTTCCATCGCCGCTGAATGAATTATCCAAATTGCCATCGCTGTTGTATCGTGCGAGGGCAAAGTCAAGACCTCCGGCTAAGTTTGTATAACCTGCCACAACAATTTTTCCGTCGATTTGCAGTGCGATTGATTGAATTGCATCATAATTCCCTCCAAAATCTGTTATCACTTCTCCCCCCAATCCAAATGTATTGTCTGCTGTGCCATCACTGTTATATCGCACAAGAGCGAAATCTTCGTCACCCGCAATATTTATTATTTGACCAGCTGCTATTATTTTGCCGTCGGGTTGTATAACTAAAGCTTCTGCGGCTTCATTAGCTCCAAGATCAGTAATTACTTTGCCTCCTGTCCCAAAAACAGTATCTAAAGTACCTGCCTGGGCAAAAATAAAGACGGGGATGAAAGCCAGCACGACATAGGTAATTATATTTTTCATTGGATTTATTTTGGGATAGGAAATAAGCTGTAGAAATGCTTGAAAAATTACACGAATTTCAGATAGAAAGTAAATATAATATTTTTTTCGATGTAAATATGCAGCAGAAGTGCCTGTTATTGGGATTGCAGCAATCTTAAAATAGAATGGCCCCCGGATCTGCTTTTCAGTAAATAAATTATCTGATCAATGTATTTGATCGTGTTGGATGTTTTCCGGAATTCCCTGCGGAAACCGCGAAAATTTATTTACCTCAAGCCAGGGGATCTTTTCAGAATAGTGAAATGGATATTCAATGATAAAATTTCCTGATGCATTTGTGATCACCGGAAGCAGAATTAACATATGTAGAGGAAATGATATGATGGACCAGAGCCCATAGGTGCCGGGAGTTGCAACAGTAAGCAGAATACCCCATGTTCTGATCATACCTCCGTGATCGCTTCTTGCTGCAACAAATACCTTGGCATTATTAATTTTCAAGGTGCTTATCTCAAGTAAAATATTATCACTCAACAGGAAAACAGAATCATGCTGAACAGCAATTAATTCGCCGTATACAATTGCATCTGATTCATGAATGGTCATCTCTGCAAAAGAACCATGCACGTCAGTTTCAAACTCAGCGGGGCATGGAATATTCTTATAAAGACTGCAGGATGATAAAATCATTAGTCCTGTTGTAAGTGTGGAAAGTATAGTAATAGTTTTCATCATTTATTTTTTTACATTGAAACACTGCTTGTCCAGAAATTAGATTCCATTTCAGCTTCCACAGCTTTAAATTCACGTGATAATTGCTCCCAGGTTTTTTTATCATGTATAACTATGCCTCTTAGTTTTTCGGGATTTTTTTCCCTTAACCAGTTTTCTCGAAACCATTCCAGATAATATCCTTTCGACACAACAAAAAAGGCAAAATCGTTTCCCTGTTCAACTTCAGGTATTTTAAAGTTCATTTTCCATATATCACCCGGCAATGAACATAAATATTTATCATCATCTTTGTTTAATAAATCAACGGCTTCATCATCATTAACCATGTCGTATAAAATTTGATTGGGAAGCATCTCGATGGGAACTGCTGTATGTTTGATATGTGTGAGTGCTGCGAAATCAAATCTGAAAAATCCCTGGTAAGATTTAAGCCGAATTTTCACCTCCTTTTGCGAAGCACATTCGAAAGGAATTTTCACCATCTGCAGGTTTTTTGCTATCGGTCCTGTTTCTTCAAACTTATTTATCAGGATCCATTTTCTTTTCTGATCACTATAGGCATACACCTCTATTTGCGAAAGCGCCGTCAACCTTTTTTTCACCTGTGTGGCCAGATAATCGCTTCTCTCGATCCTGGAATAATATTCTCCTGCATCGGTGCCCATATAACTCAGAAAGGAATAGAAAACGAAGGTGGATGCCAGCGTTTGCCGGAAGTTTAGCACAAATCCCAAGCTTGAATCCCTTAATTCATTTTTAAAAGTGAAGTCAACAGTTTCATTTGTTTTAAGCTGATCAGTATCGGTAAAACTATATCTTTCCTTCTCATCCATATTAAGAACCAATTCCTTAATATCACCTTCACTCGCAGTTGCTGATTGAACAGCGATCAAATTGCCGCAGACATAAAAATTGTTTTGCGGGTCCTGAAAAACATTCTCATTCGGCTCTCTTTTTACGGCCAGGAGTTTTACTTCGTTTACTGCATGTGTTTCATATGCTTCGTTTTTCATTGTTAATGATACCTCACTACCTGAAAAAGAAGGATTTTGCAGAGCGTCGATATCAGCTTCCTCCAAACAAGGTAATACTGCTGCTGAAAATCCTTCGCCGTTAGTTTGTTTTAAATCATTATTGTCTTCATAATAAAATGTAGGACAAGAGCCATAACATGCTTTGGGGAGTGCAATGCAAAATGCAAGCATGGCACCGTCAACAATAGAAACGACTGTCAAAACAGATATCTTTTTTTTGTCTCTATTTTCTACCGGCATATTTGATTCGGCAATAACAATGCTATCAATCAGGATTTTGCGGTAAGAAGTGCCCAGGAATTTTCTATTGAAATCATAAGCGGAGGAGTTTCCAATAATATAAAGACCGCTTGAGTCAACATCCCATCCGGGATTTATTAAATATAAATATCCATTTGACAAATGCGCCTTTAAATATCCTTTTGGTAATGAGTCAATGGCAATATTTTCAAATCCTGCAAAATCGGTTCTTATAGATGAACTAATTATCTGATTGCAATTATTCAAAAC
>JBIOHA010000085.1:0-10236 GCA_044448625.1 Chitinophagales bacterium
ATAAGCTCCATTAACGATCCCATCATCAAATTGATCGGCCCAGAGAAAATTACCATTTGCATCGAGTTTCCAAACGAACATATCATAATTACTTGTTGAAGTAAGAATAAATTCTCCTGCACCAGGATCAAAATCTGTTTCCGTTCCAAATCGTCCGGTGATGATCACATTATCATCGCTGTCGAAAGTAATTCCTTTACCCATGGTTCCTCCATCACCCTGTCCAACTGCTGCATTTAAAAAATTTCCATCAATGTCAAGCACCTGAACAAAAGCACCATAACCACCTGTTCCAAGAGTATAAGTGCCTGGACCCGGATCAAAATCGACTCCACCATAAAATTCCCCGGTAATTGCAATTCTTCCTGATGCAGAAACATCCATTTTATTAGGAGTAGCAATTGTTGAATTCGCCCATAAAAAATTCCCGTCAGTATCTAATTTTAAAATATACTGCATAGATGGTGCTGCTGTTAAATTATATACAGCCGGACCTGGATCAAAATCAACAGTAAAGGAAAATATTCCAGTGATATAAACTGACCCAGCCTCATCAATATCCATCCCATATGCCCAGTTATTATAAAAATTCCCAATTCGCACTACCCAAAGCAGGTTTGAATTGCTGTCGAGCTTACCGATCGCTAGATCATTTGCACCGACACTTGTCAATTCATAAACACCAGGACCCGGATCAAAATCTACGTCGCCATAAAAGTCGGCAGCAAAATAAACATTGCCCTCGTCATCAACTGCAATTGCACGACAAACATCAAAATCTTCTTCGTCGCCAAATCCAACTGCCCAGTCGAATGCAACCTGTGCTTGCGATGAATAAATAATTATAAAAGAGAGTAGTAAAGAAGAAATATGTTTCATAGGTGCGTTGTTGAGTTATGTAAATTTATTGAATTTAAAGCAGAACCGGGTCAATTAATTAATTACTTCCATCTAACCAGCAAATCAATTATGACCAAAATTGGACTTAGAAAACATTTTGGAAGATAGGATGGATGCTGGCTCCGCGCAGTAAAAATCTAATTTTTCTTTACCTTTACAAAGTTGAAAATCATTTTCGCCATATTGAGTATTGTTATTTTATACCTGGGGTCTGCACCATGTGCTGATGCATTTCACACTCATAAGGAAAATATTGAGGTTGCAACCAATGGCAATGAACACCACCAGGAGAACCATGAAGATCTATGTCCGCCCTTTTGCAGTTGCAATTGTTGCGGAAATTCAGTTTCTACCAGCAATGCTTTTTATCAGGCCAACCTGAAATTATTGATTGATTCAGAATTATTCTATTCAAAGGATGTATCGCAATTTATCTCCCGCAACTTTTCTTCTATCTGGCAACCGCCTAAAATAGTTTAATAAAGTATTTTATTCTCCTGATCAGTACTGCATCAGCGGAAATTGAATTGCATGAAAATAGCCTGCAAATCGTTTTTTAATTCATTATTTATTCTATAGAGATTTATTCTTATGATCAATAAAATCATCCAGTTTTCAGTTAATAATAAATTGGCTGTCGGGATTTTTACTCTTGCACTAATTGTTTGGGGTAGTTATTCGCTCGTGCATCTGCCAATTGATGCTGTTCCCGATATAACCAATAACCAGGTGCAGATCATTACAACAACACCAACGCTGGCCACGCAGGAAGTAGAGCAATTTGTTACCGCCCCCATTGAACGCAGTTTAGGAAATATTCCTGATATCATAGAAATAAGAAGTGTAAGCCGTTTTGGTTTGAGTGTGGTAACCGTTGTTTTTGAAGAAAAAGTTGACATTTATTTTGCACGGCAACTTATTAATGAAAGACTTAAAGAGGCAGAAGAACAAATTCCCACCGGGGTCGGTATTCCGGAATTAGCACCGGTTAGCACAGGGCTTGGTGAAATATATCAATATATATTGCGTGTTGACTCCGGCTACGAGGGCAAATACAATGCGATGCAGTTGCGTGAAATGCAGGACTGGATCGTAAGTCGCCAACTGATCGGAACACCCGGTGTTGCAGAAATTAATTCTTTCGGTGGTTATTTAAAACAATATGAGGTAGCTGTAGATCCCATGAGATTAAAATCCATGAATATCACGATACCAGAATTATTTGAAGCGCTAGAAAAAAATAACGAAAACACCGGCGGCGCATATATTGAAAAAAAACCGAACGCATATTATATCAGGGGAATTGGTTTGGCTCAAACTATGAACGACATTGATAATATTGTAATTAAATCAAGTGAAAATAATATTCCCGTATTAGTAAAAGATGTAGCAAAAGTACAATTGGGTGCTGCTCCACGCTATGGTGCTCAAACAAGAAATGGTGAAGGTGAAGTAGTTGGCGGAATTGTTATGATGTTGAAAGGAGAAAACAGTGCAGAGGTTGTAAATAATATTAAAGAAAGGATTACCACCATTCAGCTATCATTGCCTGAAGGAGTAATTATTGAACCCTATCTCGATAGAACTTCATTAGTAAATCGTGCAATTAATACAGTAGAGAAAAATTTATTAGAAGGAGCACTTATTGTAATTTTTATTCTGGTTTTATTTCTGGGCAACCTCAGGGCGGGATTAATTGTAGCTTCTGTTATTCCATTGGCCATGTTATTTGCAGTAGGATTAATGCAGGTATTTGGTGTAAGCGGAAATTTAATGAGCCTTGGGGCAATTGATTTCGGATTGATCGTGGATGGTGCAGTAATTATAGTTGAAAGCGTTTTACACAGTATCTCCCAAAACAAGCACCGTCTTTCAGGGATCAATAAATTCGATGAGAAACAAATGGATGCAGAAGTATATGCTTCAGCAAGCAGGATGATGAATTCTGCAACATTTGGGCAGATCATCATACTCATTGTATATATTCCTATCTTATCGCTAAGGGGAATTGAAGGAAAAATGTTTGGGCCCATGGCGCAAACGGTAGGCTTTGCAATTATCGGTGCTTTGTTATTATGCCTTACCTATATCCCTGCGATGAGCGCATTATTTCTTTCCAAAAAAACAGAACACAAAAGAAATTTCTCAAACAGGATGATGGATCTTTTCCAGCGCATTTATGCACCTATTATTGAATTTGCAATAAAGGGCAGAGTTGCGGTGATTGCAATTGCGTTAGTTTTATTTATAGGAGCAATAATCCTATTTAATTCACTGGGGGGAGAGTTTATTCCAACATTGGAAGAAGGCGATTTTGCTTTCCACTCCATTCTGGCCCAGGGAAGTTCGCTGAGCATGAGTATTGAAAACAATGCGATGGTGGAAAAAACAATTATGCAATTTCCGGAAGTGAAAGCGGTGATAGCCAAAACAGGCAGCGCAGAAGTGCCCACTGACCCAATGCCACCCGAAGCAACTGATATGATCATTGTTTTGAAGGATAAAAATGAATGGCAGACAACAGATGATTATTGGGAATTAGCAGATACGATCTACAAATCCTTACATGAAATTCCGGGTGTATTTTTTGAAATCAATCAACCCATTCAAATGCGATTTAATGAATTGATGACAGGTGTTCGGCAGGATATTGCAGTGAAATTATTTGGTGAAAATTTAGATACACTTGTATTTTATGGCGACAGGATTGCAGCAGCCATTAGCGATGTGCCCGGTGCCGGCGAACCGCAGGTAGAAAAAACATCAGGGCTTCCACAAATAAATATTACTTACAACCGCGACCGTATGGCGCAATACGGATTAAATGTCAGCGATGTTAACAGGTTAATAAAAACCGGATTTGCAGGTGAACCAGCCGGGATCATTTTTGAAAATGAAAGACGGTTTGACCTTGTTGTTCGATTGGATTCCATGTTCAGAAATGATATAACCGATATTGAAAATTTATTCGTGCCTTTAAACAGCGGAGGGCAAATTCCCTTAAAACAAGTTGCTGAAATTAAATTTGAAAATGGCCCTGCACAAATTAGTCGCGAAGATGGAAAGAGAAGGATCGTTGTGGGGCTTAACGTAAATAACAGAGATATCCAAAGTGTAGTCGAAGACATTCAGAAAGAGATTCACAATGATGTAAAATTACCGGCCGGATATTACCTCACCTATGGCGGACAGTTTGAAAATTTAAAACAGGCATCATCAAGATTACAGATTGCAGTGCCCATTGCATTATTCTTAATTTTTATTATCCTCTTTTTTACATTTAATTCCGTTAAACAATCATTATTAATTTTTTCGGCTATTCCGCTATCTGCGATTGGAGGTGTTGTAGCATTGTGGTTAAGGGATATGCCTTTCAGTATTTCGGCGGGGGTTGGCTTTATCGCTTTGTTTGGTGTTGCCGTGTTAAACGGAATTGTATTGATCAGCACATTTAATCAATTGGAAAAAGAAGGTGTACAGGATATAATTGAAAGAGTACGCAAAGGAACAAAAATCAGATTGCGGCCGGTATTAATGACAGCAAGTGTAGCATCATTCGGCTTTTTACCGATGGCCCTGTCAAACAGCGCCGGTGCGGAAGTACAAAGACCACTGGCTACTGTTGTTATAGGCGGGTTGATCACTGCAACTGCGCTAACATTAATTGTGTTGCCTGCGTTGTACATTTTACTTTCAGGAAAAAAGAAATCCGGAAAAATAATCCCATCTGCTGTAACAGCTATTTTAGTTTTTACCGGAATTTTTATATGTTCTAATGTACAGGCGCAAACAGCAAAAACTATTTCTTTAGATTCGGCCATTCAAATTGCGTTGCGCAATAACCCGCTCATACAATCAGCACAATTGGACATACAGAGAAATACCCAGCTCAAAAAAACCAGTTTTAATTTACCAAAAACAGAAGTGTTTTTTGAAAATGAAGATAAGATAAATTCAGAGGATGCAGGCATTTTAAAAATAGGCATTACGCAAGGGATAGAATTTCCAACCACTTATATCGCAAGAGGCAATATGAATAGTCAAAATGTTAAGTTAAGTGAAACAAATTTTGCGCTTACACAAACGGAATTGATTAAAAATGTAACGCTGTCGTGGTATACCCTCTTTCACTTTCTGCAATTGCAATCGCTGGCTGAAAGCAAGGATAGCCTTTTTGCAAACTATGAAGCAAATGCAAAACTGCGCTTTGAAACTGGTGAGACAAATTACCTCGAACAAATTTCTGCCCAGGCAAAATACCGTGAAATTGCATTGCAACTACAACAGGCAAGAACAGACGTTGCAATAGCTCAATTGCAACTGATGCAATTATTAAATACAGATGAACCTGTGATGATTGATGTGCAGTTTGCTGCTGAGTTGTCGGAACCTCCCCTTACTGGCGCATCAAAAGATCATCCATACACTGATTATTATATGCTACAAATAGATCTTGCCGATTACAAAAAAAAATTAGCTGTAAGCGAAATGTTGCCTGATGTAAGTGTAAGATATTTTAATCAGAACTGGCTGGGTATTGAACCCGGTTATAAGGGATACAGCATCGGTGTTGGTATTCCAATTGCTTTTTGGAACTATACAGCAAAAATAAAAGCTGCAGAAACAGAGATGCAAATTGCAGAAAAAGTATATCAAAACAAACAATCTGAATTTTCATCCTCATACGCTGCGTTTCTGCGTGAACTGGAAAAGAATAAAACCGCAGTTACGTTTTATGAAACTACCGGACTACTGCAAGCTGATGAAATTTTGAATACGGCCACCGAAATGTATGAAGTGGGAGAAGCCGGTTATTTTGAGTTTATAAATGCCGTAGAGCAATCTTTTTCCATACGAACAGATTACCTGCAAAACATATATGCATACAATAAAACAATTATTAATCTCAATTACTTTATTAATCAATAAAAATATTGCTATGAATAAAAATATTTTAATATATGGATTTATCGCGAGCTTATTTCTTGCAGCCTGTGGCAAAATGCAAAATACTGAAGAAGAACATGGCGAACACGGAGAAGAGCACGGTTCAGAACATGGGCATGCAGGTTTGCTCGCTATTATTACTCCGGAACAATTTAAAAAACTGAATATTCAGTTAGGTGATATTGAACATCGCAATTTAACAGGTACAATCACGGCGACAGGGTTTTTAAAAGTGCCGCCGCAATATAGAGCAGATATCACCTCAATGATTGGTGGAACAGTGCAGCATATTTTTGTGCAGGAAGGAGATTATGTACGCAAAGGGGAAACTATTACCACTATAGCTAATCCGGAATTTATAAAAATGCAGGAAGCGTATATCACTGCACAGAGTGAATTGCTGCTTGCAGAATCAGAATTAAACCGGCAAAAGCAATTAAGTGAAAATAATGTATCAGCAAAAAAGTCGCTACAGGCGTCGCAGGCAAATTATGATGTATTGCGATCAAAAGTAAATTCGCTTAAAAAACAATTTGAGTTGCTAAATATGAATATAAATTCCCTCACATCCGAAAATATGCAATCAATAATTTCAATTATTAGCCCTGTTAATGGAAGTGTGAGTCATATCGATATAAATCTTGGCTCCACAATTTCTGAAAGCGATATCATGATGGAAATAGTTGACAATTCAAATTTGCATTTGGATGCTTTTATTTTTGAGCAGGAACTTCCAAAGATAAAAACAGGACAAACAATCAATTTTTCGCTTACTAACCTGCCGGGAAAAAGTTATGAGGCGAAAATTTATGCAATCGGCAATTCATTTGAAGACGCTAGTAAAACTATTCCCCTGCATGCAGAAATTACAGGTGACAAAACAGGGTTGATTGAAGGTATGAATGTTACTGCTTTTATTGAAATTGAAAATATTAATTCTTCTGTTGTACCAACCCAGGCAATTGTAAGTGAGGGAGGAAAAGATTATGTTTTTATCTGGGCACTTGACCATCAGGCTGAAATAAATATGGTAGAACATCATGGTGAAGAAAAAACTGCTATTACAGAAAATTATATTCCGAAAGAAACTGATAAATGGGTGTTTGAAAAGATGCCTGTAAAAAAAGGAATTACCCAGGGCGGTTATACAGAAATAATTCCCTTGGGAGATTATATGGAGGGAGAAAAAATTGTTTTTAGCGGTGCCTTTTATTTATTGTCCTCATTAAGCAATGAAGGAGAAGCACATGAACATTAAAATTTACGGGTTGTGAAACTGCAATTGCAATCCTGCCAGGTAGAATAAGCAAGCACAGGTAAATCTATTTGCTCTGATAAGTGCCGCAAGTACAATTTTCACATATGCAGACCTCACATGTACAATTGGGGTTGGAACATTTTTGATTTGTCATATTTTTTTTGATAAAATTAATGAGAATTTTTGTAAAAATGATAGTTTCTGACTGTTAATTGTTCTCCGCAAACAGGATGTTAAAAAATCTACATGTCTCTCATTGGAAGGGCGTCATTAACCGACATTTTAGGAAAAAGATCACTACCTTTAGTGCAAAATAATAAAAATGACCAAGATATTTACCTTCCCTGCGGTGCTGTTCTTTTGTTCCGCTTTACAGGCACAAGATTTCGCCGAAGACTGGACACAAACCGATTGTGCTGGTGTTGACCATACCCTATTCACCGAACTGGACGCTGGTAACGTAGTGATCATGGAATTTGTAATGCCAACGGGTTGCGTACCTTGCATTACGGCTGCAGAAAATATCGGTCCGCTGGTTGATGATTACAATGTTGAATTTGACAACCGGGTTAAATATTACACTTTTGGATATAACGAGGCTTATACCTGTGCAACATTAGACGGCTGGGCGGCAGATTATTCACTGAACCCATCAGCAAAATTTAGTTCTGGAACTGATATCCTGGCTTATTACGGAAGCATGGGAATGCCTACAATTGTAATTGTTGGCGGACTGGATCATGCGGTTCATTATGAAAAAATGGGATTTTTAGTTTCAAATATGGACGATATTGAAGAAGCGATCATAGCTGCACTCGGAACTGAGGACACCTCAACAACCGATATTTTATCAGATGCTATTTCTTCCATCAATGTTTTTCCAAATCCGGCTGCAGAAACCATAGTATTAACATATGAAAACAGTTTTTCTGTTGATGCTATATCATTAATGGATTTAAAGGGAAATAAAATAAGTGGATTGCAAAATCCGGTTTTTAATAATATTGGAAATAGGTATATCGCTACTTTTGATATCTCTTCAGTTCCAAACGGTATTTATTTTATTCAATTTACCGGTAACGGAATCTCACAAATTGAAAAAGTAGTGGTGAATCATTAAATAATTAATGTAATGAAAATTGGTATTCGAAATATATTATCTCTTGTATTGGCAACAATATTCATTGATCAAATTTCCATTGCACAATCTTTTAGCATTACCCCCAACGATACCATAATTGCTGAAGGCATACCGGAACAATTAACCATCTATGATATTTATATGGATAATTCTCTCGGTGCAGATACGCTGATTTTAAATTGGGAAAGAGTTTCCTTAAATATTCCCGGCGATTGGGATTATTCATTATGTGATCTCGGGACATGTTATCCGGGAATTCCAGATAATGGAACAATGTATCCGGTTCCGCCAGGTGAGATGGGATTTTTGGGATATAATGTTATCCCGTCATTTTCAGCCGGAATTACAACATTAGTAATGAATGTATGGGAAGATGCAACACCTGAAGAAAAAGTGCAGGTGGTTTGGATCGTTAGTTCAGGTGAAGTGACAGCAATAAATTCCATAGACGATAATTCAATAGCAATATATCCCACCATTACAAAAGAGGACATCTTTATTGCCAGTTTAAATGAAGGATCAGAATTTAGTTTAATTACACTCAACGGGAACCGTGTTTTAAATCAGAATATCCAACCTGGAATAATTACAATCCATATTGATGGATTACCAAAGGGAATGTATTTGGCTGTTGTTTCAGAAAATGGAATAGCTGTTAAAACACAAAAAATTATCATTCAATAATTAAAGACCTGCTATTGCTGCATAGTATTAAAAAAATCTCTTTATTTCTTATCGGATTAGTTTATCTTGCCAATAGCTCTGCAACCATCATCAACAAAGATCTATTTGTTAATAGTGGTGAATTTGTCACCGTTAAGCTCACAACCTTCCCTTTTTTGGCATTTAATGAAACGGATGGATTTAATTCAGTAAATGCCGTTTTCAATTGCTCCACTGGTGATACCATAATTTTCAATGTTCACAACAATGATGATGTAATTCATGGATTTGCAATAAAGGGATATATCGGCACACCCTTAGCAATTGCACCTGGAGATTCTGCAACTTTTACTTTCTATTCATCTGAAGAAAGCATATTCATTTACTATGATCAATTGAATTATCCTGATAACCGTTATATGGGATTGGGCGGAATGATCTGTGTAAATAATTCTGCTTCAATAAAATATTACTGGAACCTCAAAGAATATCAAACAGAATTTAATAATGATATTGATGCCGGCCTGGCGGTTAATTGGAATAATTACATTCCCGATTATTTTACAATTAATTCAAGAAGTTACCCCGACACACAATCTGATACTACTGCTGCGATAAATGTAAATGTTGGCGACACCATATTAATTTTTATAGCAAATACAGGACAGTCGGAACATTCAATACATTTTCACGGATTTCATAGTAAAGTATTGTATTCTACCGGAAGCAGGATAAGAAAAGATTGGGTAAAAGATACATGGCCAATTGAGCAAATGGAGGGAGTAATTCTCCAGCTCATTCCCGACAAACCCGGCAGGTATTCAGTGCATGATCATAATTTATTGGCGATGTCGGGAGGTGGTACTCATCCATATGGAATGTTTTTAATTATGGAAATAGATGAATAAATAAAGGTTGAATAAGAAATATTTCATATTATTTGCAATTGCATTTTGTTCTTTTCAAATAAGAGCACAAACCACTGTTAATATAAATAAATACCTACGCAGCAATTTTGGAGTTGATACAATGTGGAATGAAGATACAGTGAGGATATTCGGAATTGCCGATCATTTAGCCGACGACCCACACATCCCGGCTACAGTAATTTATTGCAACGAAGGAGATTCTGTAATAATTAACGCTTTAAGTATTTCTCAGTTTGATCACCACACAATTCATTTACACGGGTTGGATGTCGACACAAGAAATGATGGCGACCCTGCAACTTCATTTTATCTCGAACATATGCAGGATACTACTTATCATTTTAAAGCCGATAACGCAGGAATATATCTTTACCATTGTCATATGGCGGATGCGATAC
>JBIOHA010000086.1:0-10052 GCA_044448625.1 Chitinophagales bacterium
ATAATACGCTTGCCGATTATAATTTCGATACTGATATTCTTGATTCTACTTTTTATACCATTCCCGGCGCCGGCGATGTGCAAACCTTCGTTGAATTTGTTGACGGAAGATATCTGATTGAATTTATCATAACGCCTTTGGTTACATCTTATTACTGGAGGTTTACAACAAGCGGTTCAGGACATTTTGATATTTGGGCCGCAGAAGCCACTACAGGATTTTCTAATTATGTAACAACAGGATTACCGCCAGAAGCAACATTCCCTGAAATAATAAATTACCAGCTGCCAAATACAGAACAGTCAACTGTAAGCAGTTGGCAATGCAGCGACAAAGTGATTACAGTTGGCAGCTATTCCAACAGAGATACCATGACAAATTATTATGGAGTAATTCCACCTATTTTGGATGTAGTGGGCGAACTATTTATTTCGTCGAGCCGCGGACCAACAAGAGATGGCAGAATTAAGCCGGACATTTGTGCGCCCGGAGCAAGAGTGCTTTCCACTGCCGCAGCAATTTTAACTGATTGGTTAATTGAGGAAGGTGCTGCTACTTATATGTCGGTGGATGGTCAACATTATTTATATAACGGCACCTCGTTTTCCAGTCCCGCAGTTGCAGGCATCGCAGCATTGTACCTGCAAAAAAATCCAACAGCAGATTATGCCGAAATAAAAGATGCAATCATTTCACATGCAAGAAAAGATATATTTACGGGAGATGCACTTCCGGATAATGACTGGGGTTATGGAAAAGCTGATGCATTCAGGGCATTGACCGGCGACTGGGGTTGTTCTGCAGATAATTATTCCAATCCACCGGAAAATATTCATTTGATTAATGCCACTTCAACAAAAGCAAAAATCGGGTGGGATCTGATCCCTAATGCTTTGGGTTACCAAATATTTTATAAAAAAATTGGCGATCCGCAATCAAAAATAAAATCAACTACAAACTTTAAAACATTAACCGGGTTGACTCCCGCATCAACATATACATGTAAACTGCGGGCCTATTGCGCAGGTTATGGTTTGAGCAACTGGAGCAGCGATTTTATTTTCAATACATTGCCGCTTAGGATTGGAGAAGATAATAATGCACTCATTTCAATTTATCCCAATCCTGCAACCAACAATTTATATATTGATGGCATTGAAGGTAATGCAACAGCAACCTTTTATAATTTACTTGGCGAAATAATTTTGTTTGCACGGATGGATGGCATTGAAAATTCAATTGATATTTCATCATTTTCGAATGGCATTTTCCAGGTATTGATAAATGATGAGGATGAAATATATACTCAAAAAATAATGGTAATAAAATAATGGAACAAACACTAACCATGATCGTAACGGCAGAGAAGATCGCACAAAAGATCAAACGGCTTGCCTATGAAATTGCAGAAGATAATTATGATGAGGCAGAGATCGTACTTGCTGGAATTTGCCGTAAAACCGAAGGGTATGCATTTGCAGAATTACTGTATAATGAATTGAAAAAAATATTATCAGCGAATATTACACTCACCAATATCGAACTCGACAAAAATGATCCGGGCAATGGCAAGGTGGAATTAAATTTAACGGAGGAAGAAATAGACAATAAAGTAATAATTATTGTGGATGATGTTGCCAATACAGGGAGAACATTATTGTATGCTATCAAACCCCTGCTTAGTTATTCACCAAAGAAGATCCGCAATGCAGTTTTGGTGGAGAGAAAACATAAATTATTTCCGGTTAGCCCTGATTATGTTGGCCTTTCGTTAAGCACTACTTTCCAGGAGCATATAAAAGTTGTGCTGAGTGATAAAAAAAATGTAGGCATATATCTGAGCTAAAACAGCTGTTTCACGCAGAGATCGCAGAGGAGCAGAGGACGCAGAGAATAGGCCCCTGCTGGGCCGCATCTTAGTAGTGGATTTTGGGTTACCAATAGTTGACCCCTCTGGGGTCGTTACCCGTTTTTTTCTATTTATTTCAATAAAAAAATCCGTCTTTTATCAGCCTAATCCGTGTCATCCGCGCCTGCCTGCCGTACGGCAGGTTCCTGTATTTCCTCCCCTTCATCCCCGCCTTCACAAGGTCAATTCTTTCTTTCATTTCAATTTCATCCTGGTTGATCATCATTTGATGTCCCCGCAATGTCTCCCGACGAAGGAGGGGACGTTGCGGAAGGCGATGTAAATAATCTATCTTTTTGTAGACTTCCCAGGCTTTTTAAACCTGGGAAGTCTACAAAAACACCAACTCTTGCGAATTATACAGCGCTTTTCTGAAAATGTAAAACGCTATATTTTTACTCGCGGTTGGCGGGGACGCCAACCGTTTTTTATCACGCAGAGTCCGCAAAGCCGCTGAGAATTAATCTTTAATAAAAAATCCGTCTTTTATCCGCTTGATCCGCGTCATCCGCGTTCCTGTATTTTTCTTCTCACAAGGTCAATTCTTTCTTTTAAATCTATTTCATCCTGGTTGATCATCATTTTTGCCTGGAGATAAAATGCTTCGCGTTCAGATAATTTTTGAAAAATATAATCTTTTAATTCGGGGTTGCTCATTTTAGCGATGAGCGGGCGTTTTTCCTTTTTCTCTTTCAGGCGGCCAAATAAATTTTCAGGTTTCATTTTAAGATAAATGGTAAGTCCCTGTTCATTCATCCATTCCATATTATCAAAATAACAGGGAGTTCCGCCACCACAACTAACTACTACCTCTTTTTCCAGAATTGTGGAATGCAAAACAGATGATTCCAATTTTCTGAAATGATCTTCTCCGTGTTTTTTAAATATTTCAGCCACTGTCATATTTTCTAGTTCCTGGATCACTTTGTCGATGTCGATAAAATCATAACCGAGCTTTGCAGAAAGTTTTTTTCCGAAAGTAGATTTGCCCGAGCCCATAAATCCGATCAAATAAATTCTCATATTATGAAATCCTGATCCGCGGATCGATCACTGAATATAAAATATCAACTAAAATACTAATTCCTACAAAAATAACTGCAGTATATAAAATTGCACCCATTGCCACGGGATAATCGAAAGTTTTTAATGCGTTTACTGTTTCATAACCGATGCCGTTATAATTGAATATGGCCTCTATAAAAAAAGCACCAGTCAATAATCCCGCAAGCCAACCAGATATCGAAGTGACAACAGGGTTGAGTGCATTTTTAAGAGCATGCCTGAACAGGACAACATTTTTACTAAGACCTTTCGCCCTTGCCGTTCTTATATAGTCGTTGTTCAATACATCAATCATAGCACTCCTGGTAAGCTGTGTGATAACCGCAACCGGCCTTATACCTAAAGCAATTGCCGGTAGAATTAAATTTTTTAATTCAAGAAATTTTTCACCGGTATATCCATCGGTTACGTAAAGATCACCGGTCATATTCAAGCCGGTTATTCCAACTAATAAATAGGCAAAAACAAGCTGCAAAATTATCCCTACAAAAAATGAAGGAAAAGAAATCCCCAAAACACTTCCTGCCGTACATAAACGGTCGATAAAAGAATTTGGCTGAACTGCCGCTGCCACGCCGAATATTATTCCAAAGAATGTGGCGAGTATCATGGCAGTAAAGGCAAGTATCAATGTGTTGGGTATCCGTTCCGACAATATCTCGCTTACCGACCTTTTGCTCACATATGAACGGCTGAGATAAGGTTTTTTAATCACCAGTGATGTTGTTCCTAATGTCAGGATTTTTGAATATGCATATTTATCCGCATTGAGATAATACCTGGAATCCGGATCAGAATTATGAATGCTGAATGGAGAAATATCGTTGAGATAAAGCAACAACTGTTTGCCTACAGGCAGATCGAGCCCTAATTCTTTTTTAATGTTTTCAATTGTTTGTTTATCTGCTTTTTCTCCTGCAATTTGTCGTTCAGGGTTTATTCTCGTCATTTGAAAAAGAAAAAATACTACGATCACCACGCCAAAGAGCACAAATAATCCGTAAACTAATCTTTTGAGTATGAAATTCAGCATTAAAACTCACCTTCTTTCTTTTTGACGGCAACCACACCATTTTCAATTTTAATTATGCCGGAGTTTTCTTTCATGATCTTATGAAGCACATCTTTATCACTGGTATAATAATTAAATTCAAGGCCCGTTGCTTTCTTCATATAAAATAAGATCTGGAAACTGCCGGAACTCACAACAAAAAAATGCGCTCCTGATTCGCTTATCCTCTTCATTTCTGCTAGTATGACCGGCCATTTTTCAGCCGTGAGTTTATCCTGTTCCAGCTCGTTCATTATCACCATGGTAACCGATGTTGAATCATTTATCAGCAATTGGGTAACATCGGTTCCTGTTGAATCCACCATAAAAAATTCATTATACGGTTCCTTACCGGCCCTTAATTTCTGCGCAACATTTTCACCGGTATAAAACATTTCATTTGTTATTGGTCTTAATTCTGAAGGTTTTCTTTCGGGAAAATGTTTTGACTTTATTTCAGCAAACGATGGAAGATCACGCCACGACCATTTGTCAATTACAGTTCCGTTTTTCAACAGCACGATATTCGGGTTGGTTCTTCCTATTGTCATACATACTTTTCCATCGCCGGTATAAAAAAGAAATGCCGTTTGATGTGATTTGGTAAATGTTTCAATTTCACTGCGGCTTTCAGCCACCAATGCAAAGGCGAGCACTCCTTCCTTTTTTGCCTCCTCCCCTAGTGTGTTTATTTTTTCCCATCCCTCATCACTTGTTTTATCGAATTCGGGCGACACAAACATGAAACTATAATCAGGGTAGGATAAAATATTATCAGTGATATAATTATCGCTTTCGTCGGAAACGGCGAAGTCGGTTATTTTAGGGCGGAATCCTTTTTCAATTATTTTGGTATAGGAGGTGTCGAGTTTCCAGTTTTCTTTATCGCCGGAATATTTTGTGAGCTCGGCTAATTTTGTTTTATCCTGAAGATCGGTGCTTAAATATTTTAATTTGACCTTCTCTCCTGTTTTTTTATTTGTGTATTCATAGCGCATTTGTACAACATCCTGTTTTGCATCAGCAGGAATCTTCATCAATTCCGGAATATTATTTCCAACGGCATAAGGCCTGAAATCAATAAAAACGTCGTGTTGTAATACACGCATGTTCACCCATAAAGTAAATCCGGCAACAAGAACAAAAATGATAAACGACGGAGCCGGATTAAATACCGGTTTTATACTTTTCCGCATAAAAAATATTATTATTATCAGGACAACTAAAATAAGATCTTTGTAAAATGATTGCCATGGTGTAAGCGGGATTGCATCGCCAAAGCAACCACAATCGGTAACCGATCCTGTAACAGCAGAAAATCCTGTGAGCCATGTAAAAAATAATATCATCAACAACAATAACCAGGAAACCAGGTTCTTCCAGATCCCCAGGATCAGGGCAATACCTAAAGCAACTTCAATTGTAGTTAAAAATACGGCCTGCAAATGAATGGAATCGAGGAGCCAGTCTGCATTAAATAAAAATCCCGACCATTTGAATTTATCGGCAAACACCTCATAATATTCCTCTAATTTAATTCCGAATCCAACAGGATCGTTTGCCTTTATGAGGCCTGAAAAAATAAATAATGATCCGACAAATAAACGGCAAAACCATAAAATGCTATTTTTCATTTTCACTGAGTTTTATTAAAGCGAATATTGAATAATTTACCATATCCATATAATGCGAGGCAATGCCTTCAGATATAATTGTTTTACCGTCGTTCTCCTCAATTTGTTTTACCCTTAATATTTTCATGAGTATCAGATCGGTGAATGAGCTTATACGCATATCACGCCAGGCCTCTCCATAATCGTGATTTTTATTCTCCATGAGCGACCTTACCCTTTTTATATTACTATCATATAAATCCAGCGCTTTTTGTTCACTTAAATTGATTGGATCATTCTCAGAAAGTTCCAGTTGAATAATTGCGATAACTGCATAATTAATGATACCCCTGAATTCATCTTCAATACTTTCATTCACTTTGTTGAGGCCGGTTTGCTCTATCGTTCTGATGCGCTGTGCCTTAATGAAGATCTGGTCGGTAAGCGATCGCGGCCTCAATATGCGCCAGGAAGTACCATAATCTTTGATTTTTTTTATAAAGATGCCCCGGCATTCCTGCACTGCCTCATCATATTGTAAATTTGTTTTCGTCACTATTGCATTCATTATTTTCGTAAAATGATCGCCGACAAAACTACCTATTTCTACCCTAACAAAACACTGCGCCTGGGTGACCAACTGCTTGATTTATCCACACCCCGGGTAATGGGCATCCTGAATATCACCCCCGATTCCTTTTTCGATGGGGGAAAATATTTGTCGGTGGATGAAGCTTTGACCCACGCTGAAAATATGGTGAAAGAAGGGGTAGATATTATTGATGTTGGTGGAATGAGCTCCAGGCCGGGGGCAACAATAACTGATCCCGATCAAGAATTAAAAAGGGTAATTCCTGTATTGACCGCATTAAAAAAACATTTTCCAAACATCCCGTTTTCTATTGATACGGTGCATGGAAAGGTAGCACTTGAAGCGATTTTTGCAGGTGCCGCGTTGATAAACGATATTTCAAATGGAAGTATTGATGCGCATATTAAAATTGTTGCAGCCGAGCAAAAGGTACCTTATATTTTGATGCATATGCAGGGAATTCCCTCAAACATGCAGGAGAACCCGGTTTATGAAAATGTTTGTGATGATGTATTTAATTTCTTTTTAACGAATTGCAATGCTCTTATTTCCTCGGGTATTCATCAAATAATAATTGACCCCGGATTCGGGTTCGGGAAGTCGCTGGAAAATAATTACCAGCTTGCAGCAAATCTGCAGATCTTTAAAAAAATTGGTTTTCCTGTCATGGTGGGAATCTCCCGAAAAAGTATTGTATGCAAATTATTAAATATAAATCCGGAAAAAGCGTTGAATGGGAGTACGGCACTCCATGCTGTTTTATTAATGAAAGGTGCAGATATTTTGCGTGTGCATGATGTAAAGGAAGCGGTTGAAACAATAAAAATTATAAAAGAAATAGACCATAGCATGGAAAATAACCACATGGAATTGTGATAGTATAAAAAAATAAGACCAGATTTTTATTAGTTTTAAATTTGTTCGAATCGTTTTTATCATTTTGATCAGCAATATTTATGTTTTCATCTTTTGAAATTGGATTTCTTACCCTCACCGTTGTCGACATCATTGACATTTTGCTTGTTGCATTTATCTTATTTCAGTTATACCGGCTCGTAAGGGGCAGTTTGGCGTTTACAATATTTATCGGGTTGCTGGTGATCTATGTGTTGAGTTTGGTTGCCGAAGCTGTTCAGTTAAAACTGATGAGCGAGATACTCGGGGCCTTTATCAATGTTGGCGTTATTGCATTATTAATTGTTTTCCAACCGGAGATAAGAAGATTTTTACTTTATGTGGGAAGAAGCAGTGATTTCCGGAAAGTACATTTCTGGAAAGCAATGAGCTTGAAAAAGATCAGGTCGGGTGAATACAATCAGAAAGAAGTTAACGAACTAACGAATGCGATCATCGAACTCAGCAGTACAAAAACGGGGGCCCTGATCGTAATTCCCCAAACATCGCAATTGCGGTTTTACCAAAACACAGGAATACATGTGAATGCAACCATTAAAAAAGAAATGGTGGAAAGTATTTTTTATAAAAACGGTCCGCTGCATGATGGCGCCATGATCATTGCTGATCATAAAATCGCATCCGTAAAATGTGTTCTGCCTATTTCCGACAATCCTGATCTGCCTGTAAAACTTGGCCTGCGACACAGGAGTGCCGTTGGAATTACCGAACAAAGCGATTCTACCTGTATTATTATTTCTGAAGAGAATGGCGAAATAAGTTATGCACGCGAAGGGCGACTTTATCAAAACATCAAACATGAAGAACTCAGAAAATTAATTGCCCGCTCACTTTTTCACAGTATCAACTGAATCCGGCTCAGCCAATAATGAATCGAGATTAATTCCTCTTCTTGCCATAATAGCATTTAACAGTCCATCTGCATCGCCAACATATTCAATTTGCAGATCAATATTTATAGCATAGGGGCTTTCAGGATATTCTTCTTGTATTTTTTTAAGATAGTAACGGCTGCGGTGAAGATCATTGATATTTTCTTCGCTTACCCTTGCACCGGTAGCCAAAGCCTGGGGAGCATAATCAGTGTCAGGATATTTTTCAACAATCAGTTCCAGGGTTTTTAGCTCCTGAAGATAATTTCCCAATGCATGATACAGCAACGCCGACTTCATCATGAATTTTGGAGAAAGTGAATCTTCCGGAAATTTTTCTGTGTATTTATTATATGCTTCAATGAGCTCACCTGCCGATTCCCGTTGCCTTACCGTTAATACCGGACTTGTCCTTAAAATACTGTCCACTTCCACTGATAACGAAGTTACTTTGTCCAGTTGTTTTTCACGGGTAACACATGAGGTGAAGAAAGTACCAAGAAACAATGCGATAATTAAAAGGATCCTGTTCATGATTAATCTTGTATTTTAGGGGCATAAAATTACATAAATAAAGAACAGGTGAAACAGGTTGTTGTCATAATTATCATTTTACTACTTTGCTCATGCAATAAATTTATCATCAGGTATGCCGGTGAGGCTGATGTGTTAAACCAGGATTTACCATTTGTTGAGCCGGGTTGCAAATTCAGTGAAAACTATATTACCGATCCATCACATCCATCGGCTACACCTGTTCGATATATCAGAATTAATTTTCATATCATGCAGCGCAGTGATGGAAGTGGAAGTTTTAATGAGGCCGAAGGGAAAAAATTTTGTCGCGAACTTGTTGAGCAAAGCAATTATAGATGGGCCAACAATTTTCAAATGAATTTGCCGGTTGGAAATTCCACTCCTGCCCTGCCGATCCAGATCAGGGTGGTTTTGCAAAAAGATATAACTACCGGTGATGATGCAATTTATTTTCATAAAAATGATTCTCTTGCATTCTGGAACAGAAGTTTGAAAAAAGGTTATGCTTCTCTTAGCGATAAAACTGTAATTAATAAATATACCATCGGCACCGACAGCATCATCAATTTATTTTTAATGGAACATGACCCCGACAGCATTGGATCAAAAACATATGGTGATGCAACTTTATCGGGAATTTCATTTGTTGGCAGTATTAAATTATTCAGCTTTCACTACCAGCATACAACTGTAAAATATCGCGACGATGGTACGCCTTTCACACATGATGCATTATTTCTGAGTAAATTAATGAACCACGAGATCGGTCATAGTCTCGGAATAAATCATACCTGGGCCTGGGATGACGGTTGCGATGATACGCCAAAAAATCCCGGCTGCTGGAGTGAAACAGGAGTATCCCCATGCGATGGTGTGATCAGCAATAATATGATGGATTATAATTGGAGCCAGCAGGCGGTGTCTCCATGCCAGATCGGAAAAATTCAATACAATTTTTATAAAGATGATTATGCCATAAGAAAATTTGCCATACCCTATTGGTGTGAATACCATAGTATGGAAAGAATAATTATTTACAAAAATGAAAATGTAGTGTGGAATGGCGGTAAAGATCTTTGGGGAGATATTGAATTGCGATCAGGTGCAACATTAACTATTCGCTGCATGATTTCCTTGCCAGAAGAAGCAAAAATAATGATCAAACCCGGAGCAAAATTAATTATTGACGGAGGAACAATAACCAACAGGTGCGGTGATAAATTTGATGGTATTCAGATCTACCGCAACAGAAAAACAGATGAGATCGGGCAGATCATTATTTCCAACAATGGGTCGATTCAAAACGCTGTGCATTATAAGTTGATGGAGGAGTGAAACTTGATGCTTGATGCTTGATGCTGGATGCTGGATGTTCGTAATTCGTAACTCGTGTTTAATTACTTGTCACTAATTAATTTATTGTTTTTGAATTTGTTTTTTACTGAATTCAATAATTATTTTACTTCTAACTTCTTACTTCTCACCTCTAACTTCTCAC
>JBIOHA010000087.1:0-9999 GCA_044448625.1 Chitinophagales bacterium
TATTCCTCACTCCTCACTCCTCATTCCTTATCTCGACAAATACATACTTTTCTTCGAATACATCTCTCTGAAAAACGGATCGCTTAGATCGGCGATAAATCGGATTGCTTCGCCTGTGCTTTTCATTTCGGGGCCGAGTTCTTTATTTACGTTGGGGAATTTATCGAAACTGAAAACCGGTTCTTTAATTGCATAGCCCTTTAATTTTTTCTCATAAGTAAATTCAGATAATTTTTTTGCACCTATCATCACTTTTGTGGCGATATTCAAATATGGAATTTGATATGCTTTTGCAATGAACGGTGTAGTACGCGATGCACGTGGGTTTGCTTCGATCACATACACCTTTTCATTTTTTATGGCGAATTGGATATTTATCAATCCGCGAATATTTAATGCTTTCGCAATTTTAATAGTGTAATCCTGCATCTGTTCGAGAACTGTCTCCGATAAATTGAAAGGCGGAAGTACTGCACTTGAATCACCGCTGTGAATACCGGCAGGTTCAATATGTTCCATAATGCCCATGACATGCACTTCATCGCCATCGCATATTGCATCAATTTCAGATTCTTCTGCACGGTCGAGAAAATGATCTATCAATATCCTGTTATCCGGAAAATGTTTCAGAATTCCTATCACCGATTTTTCAAGCTCTTCATCATTAATTACGATTCGCATTCTTTGTCCACCTAAAACATAGCTCGGACGCACAAGAACTGGATAGCCGATCCGATGTGCCACTTCAATTGCTTCTTCCACAGTTGTAGCAGCACCATATTCCGGATAAGGAATATTTAACTCTTTCAACAGATCGGAAAATCTTCCGCGATCTTCAGCGATATCCATGTTATCGTATGAAGTGCCGAATATTTTAATTCCTTTTTCATGTAATTGCTTTGCAAGTTTAAGTGCCGTTTGCCCGCCGAGTTGCACAATTATTCCTTCCGGCTTTTCATGTTCGATTATTTCCCAGAGATGCTCCCAGAAAACCGGTTCAAAATATAATTTATCGGCGATGTCAAAATCTGTTGAAACGGTTTCGGGATTACAGTTCACCATGATCGCTTCATATCCGCTTTCCTTGATTGCAAGCACCCCATGCACACAGCAATAATCAAATTCAATTCCCTGGCCAATACGGTTCGGTCCGCTGCCTAAAACAATTATTTTCTTTTTATCGCTTACAGCACTTTCATTTTCATCTTCAAAAGTGGAATAATAATAAGGTGTTTTAGCTTCAAACTCTGCAGCGCATGTATCAACTAATTTATAAGTGCGTCGTATCCCTAAATTCCTCCGGTATTTATAAACGTCTTCTTCAGTGCAATTACCCAGGATATTTGAAATTTGCATGTCGCTATATCCTTTCTGTTTTAATTCAATCAATAATTTTTTCGGAATATTGGTTAATTGATAACGACGCAGTTCCTTCTCAATTTTTACCAGCTCCAATATCTGCATTAAAAACCAGGGATCAATTAAACTCTGGTTGTGAATTGTGCGCACAGGCACCCCGAGGTCCATCGCTTTTTTGATGTTAAATATTCTGTCCCAATGTGGTTTGGCCAGGCTCTCAATAATTTCCTGGCTCGATTTATAAAATCCTTTTTCACCACTTAATCCGATCTTATTATTTTCCAGACTCTGACAGGCTTTTTGTAATGCTTCCTGGAAACTCCTGCCTATACTCATCACCTCACCTACACTTTTCATTTGCAATCCGAGTGTATCATCGGCACCGGGAAATTTATCAAAATTCCATCTTGGCATTTTTACTACAACATAATCCAGTGCCGGTTCAAAATAGGCTGATGTTGATTTTGTAATTTGATTTTTTAATTCATCCAAATAATATCCGATAGCCAGCTTAGCGGCTATTTTTGCAATTGGATATCCTGTTGCTTTACTTGCCAAAGCGCTCGATCGCGAAACACGCGGATTTATTTCTATGGCAATGAGATCCTCAGTATATGGATCCTGTGCAAATTGCACATTGCATCCACCTGCAAAATTTCCCATGGCCCGCATCATTCTTATTGCATAATTCCGCATTTGCTGATAACAGGTATCGCTCAGTGTCATTGCCGGTGCAACAGTTATTGAGTCGCCAGTATGCACACCCATCGGATCCAGGTTTTCAACTACGCAAATAATGGCAACATTATCGTTGGCATCACGCAATAATTCCAGCTCAAATTCCTTCCAGCCGAGCACCGCTTTTTCCACCAGCACTTCATGCGTTGGCGATGCAGTCAGTCCGCGCATGAGGGCGGCATCCAGTTCATCTTTATTTTGGACAAATCCGCCACCGGTACCGCCTAATGTGAATGATGGCCGAATCACCAATGGAAATCCGATCTGCTGCGCAAATTCTTTTCCTTCCAAAAATGAATTGGCAACGTGGCTCTTAGCTACTCCGATTCCGAGTTCCACCATTAATTGCCTGAACAATTCGCGGTTCTCTGCCCTGTCGATCGCTTCAATGTCAACACCGATCAGTTTTACGTTATATTTTACCCAAATGCCTAATTCGTATGCCTCTTTGGCGAGATTGAGTGCAGTTTGCCCACCCATGGTTGGGAGCACTGAGTCAATAGGCGTATTTTTTTCTATGTTCTCAATCAGGATCTTTTCAATATGATTTACATCCAACGGCCAGAGGTAGATCTGATCTGCAGTAACCGGATCGGTCATGATCGTAGCCGGATTGGAATTGATGAGCGAAACTTTGATGCCCTCTTCCCTCAGGCTCCGGCTGGCTTGTGATCCGCTGTAGTCAAACTCGCAGGCCTGCCCGATAATGATCGGACCTGACCCTATGATCAATACATGTTGGATCGAATTATCTCGAGGCATAAAGATTTGGTATAAAAAAAGGTTGAAAAATAAGCGGCCCTAAAGAAAAACAGAAGAATTTATTGCCGGACTGAAAATGCATTTCAGGATGCAAATTTAAGGTATTCGGGTTTACTTTTTTGGATTTTGTTTGCAAAGGGGGCAATTATCAAAGTCGGCCATGAAAGGTATAAATTATTCAACCTTGCTTTTACAAACATAATTTGAATGGGTCCGCAACCGGCGAATTAATTTGATTATCCTATTTAATTAATTAGCTTTGGTTGATAACCATCATACCTAAATCAAACATTATGAAAAAACTCATCCTACCCTCCCTCCTGGCAATCACTATTTGTTTTTCTTCATGTAATTCTGAAAAGAAAACGGAAAATGGAGAAGAAAACGGCAATGAAACAACTGTATCGTCTGAAAATGGTAAAGGAAAATATCAGATCAAATCAGGAAACTTCACTACCAAAGCACAAACTCAAATGATGGGCTCGGGGATGGATACCTATACAATTACCTATTTTGATGATTATGGTGCAAAAGAACTTACAGAATCTGTTACCAAAATGGATATGGGTGGAATGAAAATGGAAACACATACTTACAGTTTAGTAAAAGACCAAACAATGTATTCGTGGGAGCAGGGTAAAACAACCGGCACCAAATATAATTTCAGCGATATGATGAAGAATATGAACTATGAAACCTTTTCAGAAGAAATGAAGAAGCAATATAATTATAAGGAGCTGGGAACGGAAACAGTTTTGGGAAAGACATGTAAAAAAATATCTGTAGAAATTCAGAAAGGTTCTTCCGCCACTGTGTGCACCTGGAAAGGAATTAGTATGCGCAGCGAAGTGAACGTGGCCGGAATGCCAATGACGATGGAGGTAACTGAATTGAATGAGAACGCCAGTACCGATGCATCTAAATTTGAAATACCTTCTGATGTTACATTTACTGAAATGAAGATGCCGGGGCAATAAATCTTTTTATTGAGTGGATTGAATTAAAGCGGGTAAGTAAATATTAATAAATATACCGGACGATCGATATAATCGTTGTCGTATAAATAAACATCAATGCAATTCTCGTGGGAGCCTGATCCGTCATCGGTGAAATTAGTATATCTTGATTCCGTAATTAATGTTCCTTTTTCATCACTCCAATCGTTCCGCTCGCGATAGGTTTCCAGCACAATGTCTTTATACGAAGCCTTAAATTTCAGGCTATCAGGTACAAAACTCATTGCTGCGATCAACAATGTCATTTTACCCATATAACAGGGAACCGTGCGCCACATTTCATTTGGATGAGCCCGGTTGAAGTCAGGCATGTATATGGTTTGAAACGTAAAACCGGCGTCGGTATAGATCTTTTTTATTTTAGCAATTTGCTCTTCTGAAACTGTTTGTGAATAAATATTACCCGAAAAAAATAAGCAGGTTAAGATCAGGATTATACTTCTGATTGTGCGCATAATGTGGATTTATAATAAAGATAATGACTTGACGCTATATACTGAACTTTCATTTTTACTAAACCAATATGCGGATCTTATTTTTATATTCGCCCTGTGATGGAAAATGGGAACATGATCATCTATAAAAATTCATTCATCCATTACCTGCAATTTGGTAAGGGAGAAAAAATACTTTTTGCATTTCACGGATTCAGTGAAAATGGCGAAAGCTTCATAGCTCTTGGGCCCTCGCTAAATGATAGATATACCATCATCGCTATTGATATTCCCTACCATGGAAATACGCTTTGGAATGAGCCGGAATTTTTCACGCCGGATGATCTGATCGCTGTGTTCAGGCTTTTTCTGGATAAATTAAAAATTACCAGGTTTTCGGTTCTCGGGTTTAGCATGGGTGGAAAATGCGCATTGTTCATCACCAAATATTTTGCACAACAAATAGATGAATTATTTTTAATGGCGAGCGATGGGATTCAAACAAACAAACTTTATAATGTGGCGGTATATCCATCTTGGGGCAGACAGTTGTTTAAAACTACTTTAAATCATCCGGGCTGGTTCTTTGGATTTATATTTATTGCAAGAAAATTAAATCTCATTTCACCATGGCTGCATAAATTCACGCAGAACCACATGAATACAAAAGAAAAACGCCGCAGATTATATGATACATGGATAAGCATGGCGAATTTTAATCCTGATATTGCTTTTGTAAAACAAAAAATAAATGAATTCAACATTCGCGTTTACCTCTTTTTTGGAAAAAGAGATGAAGTGATACCGTTAAGCGCAGGAGCATTTTTTAGTGAAGGACTTCAGAATTGCAAATTGATCAGGCTTGACCGCGGCCATTATTTTATTGACGATAAATTAAATCCTTTTATTGAAGAGGTGTTAATGGATAAAATGTAAATTGACATTCCCCGATCACTGTTTAAGATTCGAAGAATTGAAGGGAGAAGATTCGAAGGTTAGGGAAGAAGGAGGGAAGAATATTAAGGTTGGGCAACGTATAATTTTCCTTCCTTGTAAATCTTAGATCCTTAACCTTCAAATCTTCCGATCTTCTCCCTTCAATTCTTAATACTACCCTTCAATGCTCAATAACACCCTTCATCTCTTATTTTTAATATAGTTAAAAATAGTTGTGACCTTTCTCCCTATCATCGCTTTTAAAACTAATTATTAATCGAATTGCTTGGATTCTCCTGCATGAAACCCCATTTTTGCTATTCCAAATATGGCATTCATTACTTTTGGCGTAATTCTGTTTATTGTTTTATATGTTTTACTTATCCTGTATTTTTTTTCGGGTTGGGCAAAACTCAGTGAGTATATACCTGCTTCACTAAATCTTACAACAAAAGTTTCCGTCATCATCCCTGTAAGGAATGAAGAAAATAATATTGTCAATATTCTCGACGATATGCATGACCAGCAATATCCCGATCAGCTTTTTGAAGTAATCATAATTGATGATTTCTCTACCGATCAAACAGTAGAAACCATTCGGCGTTACCCTATGAAAAACCTTCGCATAATATTATTGAAGGAAATTATTAGTGGAACACATGCAACAAAAGCAAATAAGAAAACTGGTATTGAAAAAGCAATTGAGCAGGCAACAGGAGAACTTATTGTTACCACAGATGCTGATTGTCGCATTGGAAGCAACTGGCTGAATACGATCGTTTCTTATTATGAGGAGAAAAAACCTGTGATGATAGCTGGAATGGTAAATTATTATCCGGACTCAACTTTTTTGGGAAAATTTCAAACCCTTGACTTTCTTAGCCTGGTTGGAATCGCTGCAGCAAGTATTCACAATGGTTTTTATAATTTATGCAACGGTGCAAATCTGGCCTATACAAAAGAAGCGTTCATCGCTGTTGGAGGATTTGAAAATATTGACCATATAGCGAGTGGGGATGATATGATGCTGATGCATAAAATGGCGAAAAAATTTCCTGGAAAGATCGGCTATTTAAAAAATAAAGACAGTATCGTATTTACCCAAACGGAAAAAGATTTTATTTCATTTTGGAATCAGCGTGTTCGCTGGACGAGCAAGTCGGTGCACTATGAAGACAAAAGGATTACAATCATTCTTTCATTTGTTTACCTCACTAACCTTTTGATCATTGTGGATCTTATCATCGGATTGTTTTATCAGCCTTTTCTAAAACTCGCCATGTGGCAATTTCTATCCAAGCTGGTTATTGATACCATTTTCGCTTATTCTGTTACAAAATTCTTTCGACGGGAAAATTTACTATGGTTATTTTTACCAATGCAGATGGTTCATATCATTTATGTTTTACTGATTGCGCCTGCGGGGGTTTTTGGTAAATATCAATGGAAGGGGCGAAAGGTTTAACAGCAACCGGATAATTGCATCTTTAACCGTGAACAGAAAAAGATTAATCAGGACAGCCATATTTATTTTTATTATAGCCATTACCGGTGGATTGATAACCTATGCAGCTAACGGTTCAAATTTTTTAATCACCATGTTTAATATTTTTCTCCTGGTAATTGTATTGCTTGCCTGCTTTTTCGTTTTGTATTCTCCCGTTATTTATTTACTGAGAAGGTGGTGGAAAAAAAGATCGCGACGATTTGACATGCAGAAGGATCAGCGGGCAATAGCCATGAATAAATTTATAAATAACGGTAACGCATTAACCGGTGCTATAACCATAATTTATGCAGTATTGTTATCCTTATTTGCTCATCTCATTGCACCTGATATTACTCCTTTCGCAAATGACCAGATCAATGAGCTCGCTTTTAAACCTCCGGGATTTTCCATTCAGGTGCTAAAGCAGCCACTTGAACTTGAAACCGGGAAAACAAATTTTTTCAGGTGGATCGTAAATGGAAAGAAATTGAGCTACAGGCAAATTCCTGTAACCAACTATCAAATAAAAAATGATTCAATTTATGTTGAAAGATATATCGGCGATGGGATCAAAGGACAGCAGCTTCAATTTTCTTTGAATGATATAAAGGATGGGGAAAACAAAAATGACGACAGCGTTATTGAAACTCGAAAATTTTTATTTGGTACCGACGACCTGGGCCGTGATTATTTGAGCAGAATTATATTAGGCGTGCGGGTTTCATTATCGGTGGGGGTAGTGGCGGTGATCATTGCCTTGTTTATCGGAATACCACTCGGCGCTTTTGCAGGTTTTTATAAACGGTTCCCACCAAAAATAAAATTATTATCAAAATCATCCGGGATTTTTGTTCCTGTTGACAACATCATTATGTGGCTGATAAATATAATATGGGCAATTCCAACTTTACTTCTCGTTTTTCCAATCGTTTTCGCATTCGGCCAGAATTTTTATACAATATTTATTGCTGTTGGTTTAACCATGTGGGTTGATATTGCAAGAATTGTGAGGGGACAGGTAATGCAGGTGAGAGAATTTGAATTTATCCAGGCAGCAAAAACTTTTGGGTTTTCGGATATGCGCACCATATTCCGCCACGTTATTCCAAATATAATGGGACCTATTATTGTGATAACGGCGGCAAATTTCGCATATGCAATTCTTACTGAGGCCGGCCTGAGCTTTTTAGGCATCGGCGTTCAGCCACCGGCGCCAAGCTGGGGTTTGATGATTTCAAAATACAAGGATAATTTAATAACCGAACCATATCTTGCTTTGATCCCGGGGTTTGCAATAACTATCTTAGTACTGGCCTTTTTTATGGTGGGAAATGGGTTGAGAGATGCACTGGATGTGAGAACAAAATTCAATTAAAAATATTCTCGCAAATTAGTTTTAATTTTATCAGTAATTATTTTTTATGCCGATTGCAGGGTTAAATGTAATGGATATGCTCAGAGACCAGCTGAAATTAAAACAGTTGGAAATTGATGCATTGCTGGAGGTAACAAAGGCAATTAATTCAAATAAATCGACATCAGCTTTATTCGAATTATTTCACCGTACGCTAAGGGACCAGATCGGCGTTGACAATATGTTGCTTGTAAGCAACAATGGTGACGACTGGGAACCGGTTATTGGCGACAAGCTAAATTCTGAGCTCAATCCTGACCTCATTAAAACATTGTTACATTTCGATAAACTTACAGATCTCACTGTTTTAAATGGTGAGCTTCCGGAGTATTTAAAGCAGTATGATATTTTAATTCCCGTTTTCCATAAGGATAACCCTTTGGCATATTTATTAATGAGTAATCCAAGGGTTGAAAGTTATGAGCCACTGGAAGACAAAATTAAATTTGCTCAAACAATTACAAATATCATCACTGTTGCTATCGAAAATAAGCGGCTCTTTAAAAAAGAGGTGGAACAACTGGCATTTAAACGGGAACTCGAAGTGGCTGCACAGGTCCAGAATATGCTCATCCCACATAATCTTCCTAAAAATGATAATGTGCAGCTTGATGCTATTTATATGCCGCATCAAAATATTGGTGGCGACTATTACGATTTTATTCAGCTAAGTGAAGACGAAATATTTTTTTGCATTGCTGATATTTCAGGAAAAGGCATCGCAGCCGCTTTGTTGATGGCAAATTTCCAGGCGCAGATTCGTGAACTAACGAAACGCAACCCGGCAACAATTGAGGAATATATGCAGGAGTTAAACACTGCTGTATTAATGAGTACCAAGGGAGAAAAATTCATTACGCTCTTCCTGGGAAAATATAACAGGAAAACCAGAATTTTAAAATACGTCAACTCCGGACATAACCCTCCAATACTTATCAATTCAAACGGGTATAAATTCCTTGACAAGGGCACTACGATACTTGGCATGTTCGACAAACTTCCATCTGTTAAATTAGGTCAGATTCCCATAGTTGAAAATACTGCCATCATTTGTTATACCGATGGACTGACAGATGTTGTTAATGAACACAACCAGGTTTTTGCGCTCAATAAACTAATAGAACTGGTTGAAAAAAATTATAAGGAAGACGTTACGGTTTTAAACCAGATGATCATAAATGAGATCATGCAATTTAAAGGACTTGACGGAGAAGTGAGCGACGATATCACTGTATTAAGCATTAAAATTTTAGGCGGCAACAAGAAATAATTATACCGGAATTTCTTCCGCTTTCTTTCTCAGGTAAATATCCAGGTTTACCAAAATTGCCAGTAATAAGAAAAACATTGTACCTATTTTATCAGCTTCAATGAGATCGCTCAATGCAATGTTTACGATTATTGTAATGAGCGAAAGTGTAATGGCCATAGCAAGGTTTTTGTGAAATTTATCCTGCAGTTTATTATACAGCTTTTGCCCGATGGACAATGCATACAGCAGCAGTGACAACCAAATGAATAAGCCGATAAAGCCCTGTTCTACGGTAACCTGCAAATAATAATTATGCACGGTGGACTTTTCGCTGTTTCTGCTGATATAGGTTTCAAATTTATTTATGGTATAGGGTTTATAATTAAAATAGAACTGCCCGGGCCCGAATCCAATTACCGGTTTATCTTCTATCATATGCAGGGCCGCTACCCATCGGTATATCCTTTCAGCACTTGAAACATCTTCAAGTGTGATCGTAGATTCCATATGCTCAGAGAAATGTGTATGATATATCGTTTTTGTGTATTCAGGTGCATAGTCAAGATATTTATTGTCGTGCACCATATAAATAACGAATA
>JBIOHA010000088.1:0-9976 GCA_044448625.1 Chitinophagales bacterium
ATCTAAACTTCCATCATTGTTGTAGCGTGCCAATGCAAAATCGTACAGGCCATTGTGATCATATCCTGCGACTACAATTTTACCATCATATTGAAGTTTAATTGAAGAGCCAATTTCATCATCTGTCCCAAAATCAGTAGTTACGATTCCGCCAACTCCAAAACTCAAATCCAGGCTACCATCAATATTGCACCGGACTATTGCAAAATCACTATTCTTTTTTCCCGCAACTAAAATTTTACCATCATCCTGAATAACAACCGAACGACCCTCATCGTCGGACCCTCCAAAATCAGTTGTTACAATTCCGCCAGTTCCAAAACTTAAATCAAGGAAGCCCGCCTGTGCGAGGGAAAATATTGGCATTAATGAGAAGACAGTTAGGAATAAAAAAATACTGATGGTAGAATAAATTCGGTTTATCATTTTATTTATAATAAAATTTTATTGCTTGACTATTTTTTTGTTGAGATTCGTTTTTGATCCTGAAATATTCATTAAATAAATACCTGGTATTAATTCAGAAATATCAATTTGCATAAATTCATTTTCTGTTGCCGAAATTAATTTTACAATCTTGCCATTAACATCTGAAATTTTAATATCAGTCAATTCATCAATTCCGTCTAAATCTACATAAACAATTGCATTTGCAGGATTAGGATAAATTAATATATTCGGATCAATAATATTGGATGCAGCAGTCCGGCACGTACCTGTTGTAAATGTTTTAATTTCACTGTAAGCAGAAAATGTTGCACCGCCATCGCAGCTCGATGCAATTTTCCATTCGTAATCTGTATCACAGGTAAGTCCCGTTAATTTCTTGTTGATTTTTGGTGCATTGACAATAACACCCGACCACGTTGTTGCTCCAGTTTCCCTGTACCGGATCTTATATTTTTCCGCTCCTACAACAGGCTGCCATTTAACTGCTGTTGTTGTCGGACTTATTGAAACAGGTGGGAGCTGAAATAGAAAATTGCAATCTAAACCGGTCTCCCCGGCATAAATTGGATCATTCGGTGTAAAATTGAAAGCATAATCATGAACGGTTAAATAAATATTATCGCTGAAAATATATTCACAGCTTAAGCGAACCCAGCCATAATAATAATTTCCTCCTTCCAATTTCCTTACCCCTGCAAACCTGTTCATCTTATTATGAAACTCGCCACTATGATGCGCACCCGAAAACCAGGAAGTTACCGGCTCAGTTAATGATCCAAAACCCGTATAGTAAATAATTCTGAATAGTTCATTTGCACCATTCACTGGCCCGTCAGTGGCAATAATGTTCCAGGTTGCGTCACCCGAAATCAGATCTCCATAAACAAATGCCTTCACATTTTCTGTATCTATTGCTGTGATCGCTGCCGAAAAACCCGATCCATGTTGCTCAATTTTTCCTGTCCTTGTGTTCCAGCCTGTGGTGTCAAGGATATGTGCCTCGAATGTAACATCAAGGTCTCCATTATTGTCTATATCAAGAGCCAGCGGCGGAAACCAAGTCATGGTTTTATCGGGATCAATGTTGGTATAAACAATTTGGGCATTAGCTGTTTGTTGCCCGGCAAGAAATGCTGTTGCAAGAGCTGATATTTGTTGTAGTTTATTCATAACTCCAATGATTGAATTAATTTAAAAATAGATTTGAAAAATCGACGGGATATTAATTGTGTCTCAATAAAAATTAAATAATTAGAGGCAGGCTTAAGCTGAGCATAAGTAGAACAATAAATTTCCATAGAGGTGTTTGAATCAAATATACATAACCAGGGCGAAAATGTAGAGGACAAAAGGATTGAAAGCGGAGCATAAAACAGTGGAAAACTTATCTGCCTGATGGCAGTTTCATTATTAATTTTGACCATATCAATGGCAAAGAAAAAAGTAAAATTGGTGGATCCGCGGATAACAAATTCGGCGGCAGGCGAAACGAAGCATGTTAGCGAAATGTATCAGGACTGGTTTCTTGATTATGCCAGTTATGTAATTCTTGAAAGAGCGGTGCCCGATATCCGCGACGGATTGAAACCTGTTCAGCGCAGAATATTACATGCTTTAAATGAAATGGATGATGGCCGGTTCAATAAAGTAGCCAACGTTATCGGTCAAACAATGCAATACCATCCGCACGGTGATGCTGCAATTGGCGACGCACTCGTGAACATGGGCCAAAAAGAATTGCTGTTCGATACCCAGGGAAACTGGGGTGATTTCAGAACAGGTGATGACGCCGCTGCACCGCGGTATATTGAAGTTAGGCTTTCAAAATTTGCGCACGATGTTGTCTTTAATAAAGATACCACCGAATGGCAACTGAGTTATGATGGCAGAAAATCGGAGCCGGTTTTTTTGCCGGTTAAATTTCCACTGGTACTTGCACAGGGCGTTGAAGGTATTGCTGTTGGTTTATCTACAAAAATACTTCCGCATAATTTTATTGAACTGATAAAAGGCAGCATAGAAATATTGAGGGGAGGAGAAACAAACCTGCTTCCCGATTTTCCTACCGGTGGTTCAATGGATGCATCAGAATATAATCGCGGTGAACGGGGTGGAAGGATCAGGGTGCGTGCAAAAATTGAGGTTGCCGATAAGAAAACAATTCTGATTAAAGATATCCCATTCGGAACAACCACCACTTCATTAATTGATTCCATTTTAAAAGCAAGCGACAAGGGGAAAATAAAAATTAAGAAGGTTACTGATAATACGGCGGCAAATGTTGAGATCGCCATTGAGATCGCTCCTGGAATTTCACCGGATGTAACTGTTGATGCCTTATACGCTTTTACTGATTGCGAAACTTCAATTTCACCGATTGCCTGTGTCATCGAAAAAGATAAACCTGAATTTTTAACCGTTGACGAATTATTAAAACGCTCAACAAAAAATACCCGCGAACTTTTAAAGCAGGAGCTCGAAATTAAACAGCAGGATCTGAATGAAAAATGGCATTTCACTTCGCTGGAAAAAATATTTATTGAAAACAGGATATATCGCGACATTGAAGAAAGCGAAACCTGGGAAGCGGTAATTAAAGCAATTGCAAAAGGACTAAAACCATTTACTTCAAAATTAATGCGGGAAGTAACCGAGGAAGATATTGTAAGGCTTACCGAAATTAAGATCAAGCGCATTTCAAAATTCGATTCCTTTAAAGCCAATGAATATATTAAGCAACTGGAGGCAGAATTAAAGGAAGTAAAACATAATCTGAAGCATCTTACAGATTATGCAATAAAATATTTTGAAGAGCTGCAGAGAAAGTATGGCGCCGGTAAAGAACGCAAAACACAGGTCAGGAAATTTGATACCATCGAAGCAAAAGCAGTGGTTGCCAACAATGCGAAATTATATGTGAACAGGGAAGATGGTTTTGTAGGTTATGGATTGAAGAAAGATGAATTCATTACCGATTGTTCCGACATTGATGATATCATCGCATTTACGGAAGAGGGCAAAATGAAAGTGGTAAAAATTGACGACAAGGTTTTTATCGGTAAAAAAATTCTTTATGTCAATGTATGGAAGAAAGACGACGATAGAATGATTTACCATATGATCTATACCGATGGTAAATCAGGTAAGACCTTTGCAAAGCGATTTAATGTAGGTGGCATTACCAGAGATAAAGAATATGATCTCACTGCGGGTAATCCAAAAAGCAGGGTCTGGTATTTTTCTGCAAACCCGAATAGTGAAAGTGAAGTGGTGCAAATTCAGCTGCACCCCAATGCGAGGGCACATAATAAATTATTTGAATTTGATTTTTCTGAACTCACTGTCAAGGGCAGGAGCTCCATCGGAAATACCATCACGAAATATCCTTTAAAGAAGATCATCCAGAAAGAAAAAGGTACCAGCACTTTGGGTGGCCGGAAATTATGGCTTGACGAAACAGTGGGAAGATTAAATGTCGACAGCCGTGGTAAATATCTCGGCGAATTTGATACCGGCGACAATATCCTGGTGATCTATCGCGACGGAAATTATGAACTCACTAATTTTGAGCTGAGCAACAGGTTTGAAATGCGTGATATTATCTTAATTGAAAAATTCGATATTGAAAAAGTTGTAGCTGCAACATATTGGGACAACGATCAAGAACAAATGTTTGTAAAAAGATTTTATATAGAAGCTATTGTTCCCGATAAAAAATATTTATTCATTTCTGAAACGGCAGGGTCGAAATTATATACTGCCTCCACCGAAAAAAATCCTAAGATAGAAATCACCATTTTGAAAGGAAGAAAAAATGAAGAGGTGAAAGAGGTCATCGACCTCGCAAAATTCATTGATGTGAAAGGTTGGAAAAGTATGGGTAACCGGTTGAGTCAGTTTGAGGTTAAAAAAGTTACGAAAGTGCAACAACAGGAAATCAGTGTAGATAACAGCTCAGATATGAGGCCCGAAGAAACTCAAGAGAAAAATACCGGCAAAGAAGATGCAAGGAAAGAAAAAGGAAAAAAAGATCTGAAGGTCGGATCACAGATGGAATGGGATATGGATAGCGGCGAGAAGAAGATCAAATCGGGGAAACAGACGAAATTGTTTTAACGGGTGTATAGGGTGTGTATGTGTATAGGTGTATAGGTTAATGGACTCAGTATAAACCTATCTGGTTACGAATCAAAAAAAACATTTCGTTTTTTTTTGATTAACCTGATAGGTTTTTGGAGTGTGAAACGTGTTCAAGTTTTCACGTATTGGGTTTTGTAATTCTGCAATTCCGCAATTCTGCAATTTTTAAATCTAAAAGGATGAAAAATCAATTCAACTACGTCACCAAACTCGACATTAAATTCGGTCATCTCGAAAAGATCGATGTTCCAAAAATGGTGGAGGAATGTACTGACAAATGGTTCAATCAAACATTGACCAAAGTAAATGATTCGGTTGTGCGTATCGGAATTGTTGAAGGAGAATATCATTGGCATAAACATGATAATGACGATGAATTCTTTTTTATACTCGAAGGTCAATTACTCATAGATCTCGAAGATCGCACCATTGAATTAAATCCGGGACAAGGCGTAACGATAACGAAGGGCGTTATGCACAGACCGCGAGCACCGAAAAAAACTGTCATGCTCATGATGGAGACGGATCAGATCGTGCCTACGGGGGATTAATATTTAAGATTCGAGGGTTAAGACTACAACTGGTCGGACGAAATTTCAACATGCCCCATTGCATGTTTTCAAATAATAAACGTAAATTTAACCCACAGTTAACCTCCTCAATCCAAACGTTAACAAAATGCAAAAACTACACATCAGGTTACTTGTTATTTCCGCCCTGTTATTTATTGGTTCCTTCTCTGTTTCTGCCACATTAGTATGGAGAGAAAAATCGAATTTCGGAGGCGAAGCACGCCATCGCTCTGTTGGATTTTCTATCGCCGGCAGAGGATATATGGGGTTGGGACATTATAATTCCATTGTCGACATTTTATTTGAAGACATTTGGGAATTTGATCCCGGCACCAACACATGGACCCAAAAAGCCAACTTCCCCGGAGGAAAAATGTTGCAGGCTGTAGCATTCACAATAGGAGATAAAGCTTATGTCGGCACCGGCCGCGATGAAGTGTTTACCTACCACAAGGAATTTTATGCTTTTGATCCCAAAACAAATACCTGGGACCCCATAGCAAATTTTGGTGGTAGTGCACGATATGGAGGAGTTGCTTTTGCCTGCGGAGGAAAAGGGTATGTGGGCACCGGCAGTGATTTCGGATATAAAAAAGACCTGTGGGAATATGATCCAATTGCAGATAGCTGGGTACAGATGGCAAACTTACCGGGTGCTGGGCGACTTGCATCAGTTGGGTTTTCAATTGGCGATAAGGGATATATCGGAACTGGTAATACCGGCTCATCTTCCAATGATTTTTATGAATTCGACCCTGTAACTAATACATGGGCAACCCTGCCGGATGTACCGGGACCCAACCGCCAGGAAGCAACGGGCTTTTCAATGAACGGCAAAGGCTATATCGGAACAGGCGATAATTTTTCCAGTGGCGATAATTATAGCGATTTCTGGGAATACGATCCTGCACTTGGTGCCTGGGATTCGGTTCCTGAATTTCCCGGAATTGGAAGGAGATATATGACATCATTTTCTATTCACAATGTAGGATATTGCGGTTTGGGTACAAGCGGAACCAATATGCGTGACCTCTGGGAATTGAAATTAGAATAATACAACCTAAAACATATACTCTTGAGAAACATTTACTTAACCACTCTATTTTGTCTTGGCTTGAAGCTGGTTTTTGGCCAGAACACCTGGTCGACCATAGCATCATTTGGCGGCGGGGAAAGAGAACGGGCTGCATCATTTGTTATTGGTGAAAGGGCTTATGTGGGCACAGGGCTCGACACTGCGAATGTCTGTCGTAAAGATTTTTGGGAATATGATCCGGGTTCGAATTCCTGGACGCAGAAAGCAGATGTTCCCGGAACGGTAAGGCGTGATGCTATTGCATTCGCAATAGGCAACCGCGGTTATATGGGCACCGGTGTGAATGGAGCAATTGCATGGATCGGCACCAAGAAAGATGATTTTTATGAATATAATCCTATTACCAATTCCTGGACTACAAAGAAGGATTGGGAAGGAAATTTTGGCGGAGGCGTTTATTATGCCAGCGCTTTTGCAACCAGCATAAAAGGGTATCTGATATGTGGCAAACTGGGTTCAAGTTATTATTCCAATGAAACATGGGAATATGATCCGCTTACCGACGATTGGACAAAAAAAGCAAATTTCCCCGGGGGAACACGCTATGGCGCATCTGCATTTGGTATCGGTGGAAAAGGTTATGTTGGCTGTGGTGCGGATGAGAATTATTATAGAAAAGATTTCTTTGAATACGATCCTCAAACAAATATTTGGACTCAAAAAGCAGATTTTCCCGGCAGCCCGAGATTTAATGCCGTAGGTTTTTCAATTTCAGGAAGAGGATATATTGGATTAGGCACCGATGGCGGATACCAAAAAGATTTTTATGAATATAATCCTGCAACCGATCATTGGATGCAGAAAGCAAATTTACCAGGATCAGAAAGAAGAAGTTGTGTTGCATTTACCATTGGAAATTATGGATACGTTGGCACAGGAAAAGGACCTGATGGCGTGAAGCGCAGTATGTATAAGTATAAACCTTATTTTCTGTTTGCAAATGAGAATGATGATCACAGGCTGGCTAGTACGGTTTCTCCTAACCCCTGTAAATCAAAATGCTACAATAAGTTTTAGCGGCCCACAGAATATTGAATCTGCAAATTTGCTTGTGTATAATACCAATGGCGAAACTGTTTTTGCCGATCAGGAAAATGGGAACACGGCATTTAATTTCCAGCGTGCAGGATTGCCTTCTGGAATTTATTTATACGAAATAAAAACCATTGACAATAATGGTGAAGCAAATTTCATTTCAGGTAAAATTTATCTCCTCTAAAAAATAAATTAATGAGAAAAGAATTACTATCAATTTTATTTATTTGTTTAATAATAAAAAATAGCCATGCCCAGGCATGGGAACAAAAAGCCGATTTCCCCGGCGATGGAAGGAGCTCGGTAGTGAGTTTCAGTTTTCCTGATTATGGATTTATCGGAACAGGCTACGATGGTGAAGATTTCAGAAGAAGCTTTTACGCATACGATCCTTACAATGATCTTTGGACACAAACAGAAAGTTTGGGCGGAATAGCTGGTGAAGGTTTGGAAAGAAATGTCGCTGCGGCATTTACAATCGGGAATAAAGGATATATCGGCACCGGCCAAAGTGGTGATCCTTTTCTGAATGACTTTTGGGAATATAATTATCTCACCAATATCTGGGCATTAAAAGCAAGTGTTGGAGGAGTTGACAGGAGATGTGCTGTTGGATTCTCTGTAAATGGAAAAGGATATATCGGTTTGGGGCAGGATGAGTCAGGATATAAAAATGATCTCTGGGAATATGATACATTATCAAATACCTGGACGCAAAAAGCGGATTTTACAGGAACACCCCGCCGCCTCGCAATTGCTTTCGTGATAGGTGCGAAAGCATATGTAGGTACGGGTGATGATGGTGGATTTGCAAAAGATTTTTATGAATACAATCCGATATCGAATTCCTGGTTTTTAAGAAATGATTTTGATGGAAGTCCCCGATACGGCGCAGCAGGTTTTGCCTTGAACGGAAAAGGGTATCTCGCCTGCGGATATGATACAACATTGGCAAACGTAACCGATTTTTGGGAATATGATCCTTCTGCCGACTCCTGGACACAAATGCCAGATTTTCCGGGTGGAGCCAGGGCTAATTTAACTGCCTTCGTTGTTGATACACTTGCATTTGTTGGAATGGGGTACGACGATACTTCATTCAGATATGATATATGGCTTTGGGGTGATACAACAAATATTATTCATGAGGATACTACAGATACAAATATTTCTGTAATTAATATTTATACCGGAATTGATATTGGAATATTTCCGAATCCTGTAATTAATGAATCCACAATTCATATTCAATCGGATATTTATTTCGAAAATGCCGAAACTCGGGTTTACGACCTCGCCGGAAATGATGTGACCAATAGTTGTATTATTGACCCTGTTTCAAATACAGGCAGAGATATTACTTACCGGTTAAATAAATATCATCTGCCACCCGGGGTATACCAGTTTGTTTTCGTCGCAAATAAAAAAATAGCGACCGAAAAATTTATTGTATTCTAACAACGCCGAGCAATTGTGAGAGGATTAATTAATCTATTTTCCGGATGCATCGTCTTGTTGTTTTTACTAAGTGGAGGCGCCTGCAAAAACAGCAATACTGAAAACTCATCCACTACAGAAACTCAAACAGAAACTGCCGCTGACCCGACTGTTGATGAGGCCATCAAAAACATTGAGGTTAAAACATTTGCAATTGACAATGGCTGGGGATACGATATTTATGTAAACAACGAAAAATATATTCACCAGGAACATATCCCTGCCATAAACGGACTCCATGTTTTCAAAACAAAAGAAGATGCAATTAAAGTGGGCAACCTCATGGCTGACAAGATCAGAAATAAAATTATTCCTCCAACAATTACAATTGACGAGTTAAATGCTTTGGGGATAGTGATAGAATAATATTATTTACCGGTTCAAAACCTGATCATACAGCTTATCCCGGTATATTCTTGAAAATTGATGGGATAAAATGAAATAGTATCGTTGTTTAATTTATGCAATTCAGGAATAAGCATACCGCAGGTTGCACCAATTGTATAACCAGCCACTACATCTGTGAGAAAATGCACTCCGGCCTCCATGCGCAAATAGCCTACCCATGCAGGAACCAATGCGGCAACGGTCCAGTTGATTGTTTTTAATAATTTGCTTTCGTCATCAATTAAATAATCATCTATCATTTTAGCTGCGAAAAAACAATTGAATGAAGAAGACGATGTATGTCCACTCGGAAATGACTGCGCTGCCCCGCCGCGTATCCTGTAATCATCAGAATAATTTACGTTATAGGCATAAGGCCTGATTCTTCCAACCGATTTTTTTAATAGATCAGTTAAGCCGGAAGAAATGTATAAACCTTCCACATATAAAATAAAATTGACTGGAATTTCTTTAGGGACCTTATAGGCGGATAAAACGGAGACCAACCCTACAACAACAGATGCCTTGTTAAAATAATCACTCATCAACGCCGATTGCGCCGCAGTAGTCGAATCAAAGAAAATAATATTCCTTTCAAACCAGGGCACGTCCTTGATATCAAGCTCATCCAGTTCTTCAGCTAACAGAACTTGTGGTTCAATAAATAAATTTCCAACAAACAATCCCGCAACCGGTAATGAGATGAACAACTCTTTTTTCCATTGGAGATCATAAACATCTTTTTCTGCGATGGAGTCGGCATATTGCTGATTAAAATGTTGCGCACTTAACCTGGAGC